>SVQN01000034.1 GCA_015065295.1 Oscillospiraceae bacterium | reverse complement strand
CAGACGTTCTATCCGGCAGGCAAAGCATTGTCTGCTCACGCAGGAATGGGAATGCAGGCGGCGGTACTGTTACCGCGGGACAGATTTCCTCTTTCCGTTAAATAATTGTAAATAATTCCGGAAATGTCTCTGTTTGTTCCGGATTTATGGTATAATAAAAAATCAGGATATTCCGAAACTATCCGATGATCCGATGAACAACCCTGTCCTTTTGAAAGAAATTCATGAAAAAACAGTCAGTTTTTGACAAACATTATCTCCTCCGCGTGGGCGTGTACGCCCTCACCGCTGTCCTGGCGTTCGGGGTCCTCGTCTACGCGGCCTATCACCTTCTCGGTCGGTTTTCCCCCGGACTGGAACTGGTGGACGCCGTTCCTTCGAGCATCTCCCAGACCGTCTCCGTCCATGCCTATATCCTGCGCGACGAGGAGCCCGTCTACGCCGGAGACATGACCTCGGGGAGCATCGCTCCCGCAATCCGCGACGGTTCCCACGTTTCCCTCTATGGCAAGCTGGCGGATGTCTACTCCAATTTCTCGCCGGATACGGAATCCCGTCTGACGGAACTGGACGAGCAGATCGCTCTCCTCGAGAAAAATCAGGCCGACAACCGCTCGGTGCAGAGTACGTCCGGTCTGGACGCGGAGCTCTATAACCAGCTCTTCACCATCCGTTCCCACTGTGAGGACGGGGACTTCGCCGATGCGCTTTCTCTCCGGACAAAGCTCCTCGTCGGCATCAAAAAACGTGCGATCCTGACCGGTGAAATCACCGACTACGATTCCCATATCGCCATGCTGGAGGGCGAAAAAGCCAGCCTGCGCTCCGGTCTCGGTGCCAGTCTCGGCGCGGTCTACAGCCCCGCCGCCGGTTATTATTTCTCGGATTCCGACGGCTACGGCAGTATCTTTTCCTCCGATAAGGTGGACAGCATGACGTTTGACGAATTTATGCGGATGACCGAATCCGATCCGGAAACGAGGGAAGGTCTCTGCGTGGGAACGCTCGTGACCGATTACAAGTGGTACATCGCCTGCGTGATGGACAAAGCGGACGCGGCGCATCTGGCGGATCGCTGGACGTGCGACGTACACTTCCGCTACAGCGGCGAGACGCTGGAAATGACAGTCTACCGCATCATCCCCGAATCTCCGGGCGAACGCGCGGTCGTTGTCCTCCGCTGCGGCAAAATGCCCGTGAACTTCGACTACACGCGGATGCAGCCCGTGGACATCGTGACGGCGACCTATACGGGGTACGAAATTCCTTCCTCGGCAGTCCGCGTGGTGGGCGGCTACGAAGGAGTCTATGTGAAAAATCAGGTGACGATCGAGTTCCGGAGAATCCATGTTCTCTGCGAAAACGACGGCAAAGTGATCTGCTCCGGCAAGCCCGATTTTATGAAATACGAAACCCTGCCGGACGGTTCCTACGTTCTGGATGAAAACAACCGCCGCATCGAGGTCTACGATCCGGAAGACGCGGTCTATCCGTGGATCGCGCAGAACGACATCGTGGTCGTCAGCGGAACCGAGCTGTACACCGGCAAAACGATTGATGAATAAAATAAGGAAAATCCTATGACAGAAAGACAACTGGAACTGCGCGACAATTATCAGCGCGTTCTGGAAACTATTGAAAACGCAAAGGCAAAGCGCACCGTGAATACCGACCGCGAGGTCGTCCTGCTGGCAGCCACGAAGACTGTCCCCGCCGAAGAAATCACCTTCCTCGCGGAACACTGCGGCCTGCGTCTCTGCGGCGAAAATCACGCGCAGGAATTTGCGGCAAAATACGATGCCGTCACCGCGGCAGGCGCGCGCATGGACTTCATCGGCCATCTCCAGACCAACAAGGTCAAGGTCGTCGCCGGACGCGCGGGGCTGATCCACTCCGTCGATTCCGTCCGCCTCGCGGAAGAAATTGACAGAAAATGTGCGAAGCTCGGCGTCCGTCAGGGCATCCTGATCGAGGTCAACATCGGGATGGAGGAAGCCAAAAGCGGCATCGCTCCGGACGAGTTCGGTCGATTTATGGAAGAAATTTCCGCTTTTCCGTCGCTTGATGTGCGCGGAATGATGACCATGGCACCGAAATGCACGGAAAATGAAGAATTTCGCAAATATTTTCACGAATCTTGCAGAATATTTCTTGACTTTTTCGCAAAAAAAACGCATAATATAGGAGAGCCTGTTTTGTCGATGGGAATGAGTGACAGCTATGCCTGCGCCGTCGAAGAAGGCTCCACGATGGTTCGCGTCGGAAGTGCGATTTTCGGCTCCCGGAAATACACCTGAGGCCGAACCGGATTTACCGTTTGCAAAATTTATTTTTAAATATCATTAAGGGAAATTAAGCTGCCGCAACCGGCAGTACGGAGGTTTAACATGGGACTTATGGATCGAATCAAGAAGGTTACGGGTACAAACGACTCTTTCGACGATTCCTACGATGACGATTACTATCAGGGCTTCGACAACGGCTACGACGAAGGTGCTGTACCGCAGGACGACGATATGCAGGTTGCCGGCGGTATGGGCGGCATGAACATGAACAGCACCCAGCAGATCGGTACCCAGCCGATGACCGGTGCCGGCATGGGCATGAACACCATGAATACGATGGGCAGCGCACCGATGACACGCGGCGATATCGGTATTTCCGGTGCCAACATCAAGATGCAGGTCGTTTACCCGAAGACCTATGACAGCAACACCGCATCCCAGATCGCCAACCACCTTCTCAACAAGTGCACCGTCGTTCTGAACCTTGAACAGACCAACAAGGAAACGTCCAGACGTCTGATCGACTTCCTTTCCGGCGTTGCTTATTCCATCGGCGGCTCCCTCAAGAAGATCGCTGTCAACGCTTACGTCGTAACTCCGTCCAACGTTGACGTGGACGAAGCGAAGATCAAGCCCGCACCCCGCCGTTCCGAACCCCAGCCGGAAGCAAAGGAACCCGCATCCAACGAAGATTTCTCTGATTTCAACTGAGGATCGCCCGGATTACATAAGTTAATCCCGCTGTGAACGCAGCGTTAACTTTATATACACAAACGTAAACTGAAGCCGGAAGGCGGTCGGGTTTTGTTTGTGTACCCAAAACGCAGTTTCGTGACAAAAATCGAACTGCGAAGACCCGGAGGATATCATTGTACCAGGTTTTGTTCGTAATTTCCGCCACGGTGAGATATCTCATCACCGCGATCCAGTTCCTGATGTTCGGGCGCGCCATTTTAAGCTGGCTGCCCATGGACGAAGAGAATCCCATTGAAAATTTTCTGTATGCCGTGACGGAGCCGGTCATCATGCCGGTCCGCGCGGTGATCGAGCGGTTCGGATGGTTTGAAGGAATGCCGATTGATATGTCGTTTTTCATCACCTTCATGCTCCTGTCCGTCCTTGAAATGATATTGTAATTGACTAAGGACTAATGACTAAGGGTGAATGGCTAATAACTACGGCGCGGCTTTCTGTCAGCCGACGGACATAAGGTTTGGATTAGTCATTCACCATTCACCGTTAGCCCTTAGTCAGATAAAAACGGAGTTTTTATGCCAAACACTGCCGTGTCACGGGCAATGGATAAGTTCCGCGAGTCGGAATATGCCGCTGCCGTGACCGATTTTATGACCCCCGCGGAAATTGCGGAGGTTTACAGCAATTTGATCTCCCGGAGCGGCGGCGGTATCGCCAGATGCTTTTTCTGGGGCGGATGCCGCGGAGCCGAAAGGTGTACCGCGGTTTTTTTGCCGGAATGGTATCTTCCGGAAGAGGAGGCACCGCGTCACGCGCTTCCGCTGGATATTGCCCGACGGGATGCCTTCGCGGCGCATCTTTCCGGACATCCGGAGATTATGGAAGAAATCCCCATCCGTGCAATCCGGATACGCGGAAGCGGCTTCCGGGAACTGACGCACCGGGATTTCATGGGCGGAATCCTCTCCCTCGGCATCGAGCGGAGTACGGTCGGCGACATTGCGGTGATCTCCGAATCGGAGGCACTGGTGTTCGCGCTGGAAAAAATCGCCCCGTATATCGTATCCGAACTCCGCAAAATCGGGCGCGACGGCGTCCGTGCGGAGCTTTGTGACATTGCCCCCGACTATGAAATTCCGCGCCGGTACGAAGCGGCGGACATTGCCGTCTCCTCGGCACGTCTGGACGGGGTCGTCCGCGCACTGACGGGAAAATCCAGAGAAGCAGCGGCAGACATGATCCGCGCCGGATTGGTGGAGCTGCGGTATCTGCCGACAGACAACATATCAGCGGAGGTAAAGGAAGGCGATATCCTCTCCATCCGCGGCTTCGGCAAATACGTCATCGGCGCACAGGACGGCCAGACAAGAAGTGGACGATTGAAGATACACTGTAAAAAATATGTGTGAGAATCATTTTTCAAAATGTATTTGAAATTTGTTTTCTGAGAAAAAGGATTCCCCCACGGCTGTTTCTACTGAACGAACAATTTGGACAGCCCTGCACCGACACCTTGTCTCTTCCGAACGCCCTGAATGCGGGCAAACCGCTGTCTGTCCGAGGTCTTAAGACCGAGTCCCCCGAACGATTTACAGAGCGGGGTGATTCATAAGAGGGCTTCGCTCTGGAAGCCCTCTTATGCGCCGTCCGCGCAGGACAATGTCGGTTTGCACTCGCAAACAATCAACAGAGAGAATTATAAATAATATAGAGAATTATAAATAATATATAGATGTATTAAGATAAATACAGGAGGAAAAACGATGGCGCATGATTTCAGAAACAAGACATTCCAGAAGGTTCTGCGCGGATACGCGCCGGAGGAAGTGGACGATTATATTGCCTACTTGAATGAAGAATACCGTAAACTGGAACGCCGTACCGCCGACAGCGAACGCAAACTCGCCCTCGCGCTGAAAAAACTCGAGGAAAGCGCGAAGAGCGGCGGCAGTGACACATCCGTCGGCCCCGCAGCCAGAGAAGCAGCATCCAAACTGATGCGGGAAGCGGAGACAAAGCGTTCCGAAATGCTCGCCATGGCGGAACAGCAGGCGAACGAAGCTGCCGAACGCATTGTCCGGGAAGCGGAAACACAGGCGGAAGCCGTGGTCGCGGAAGCCGTCGGACAGGCGGAAGCCATCCTCGCCGACGCGCAGACGCAGGCGGAAACTGTCCTCGCCGACGCACAGGCTCAGGCGGATGCCCACCGGAATGACGTGAAAACCATCTACGCAGCCGCACGCGGAATGTACGACGAAATCGGTGCCTTCCGTGAAAAGCTGTTCGGACTGTACAACGAGCACCTCGATGCCATCGAAGACATCACCGATTCCGCCGCACAGTTCATCGAAGGGATCGACGGACAGTATTCCGGAAATGCGGACGGCGAAGAAGTGACGGAAGACGCGGAGAAAATCCTCCCGGCAGAACCGGACGAACCCGCGGAATCCGGGGACATTCCTGACGCAGAACCGGCGCAGGAACCCGATCTGAACGAAGAACTCCCGATGGAACAGGACGAATTCTTCAGGGAATTTCTGGAGGAAGAAGCCGAACCGCCCGTTGAAGAGGAACCTGCCGGAGAATCTGAGCCTGAGCCGGAAGAACCTGCGGAAGCGGAAGAGGAACCGGAGCTCGGCGATGAGGTGGCAAGCAACCTTGCCTTCATGGATCGTCTGTTCGCGGCTGTGAAGCAGGCGGACGCGGAGCAGGAAGACCTGTACATTGACCTTCCGGACGATTTCGATGAAGAACCGGTGGAGGAAGACGGGGAATTCTATGAAGAGGAACTCCCGTCCATCACGATCGACTGGAAGAACCGCAGTGCGGCGCAGATCGAGGAGACTCCGGACGAAAGCACCGATTTCCGTCCCGCAGAAGGATTTGAGGATTTCTTCGAAGATGACTATCCGGAGGAAGAGTACGGCGACGAAACCGTTGAGGAAAATTACGACGATTACGTTCCGGCGGACGATGCCGATGTGCCGA
Source organism: Oscillospiraceae bacterium (assembly GCA_015065295.1). Lineage (GTDB taxonomy): Bacteria > Bacillota > Clostridia > Oscillospirales > CAG-272 > UMGS1696. Next base: position 22,877 of record SVQN01000034.1, on the reverse strand, counting down.
CAGAGGAATCTTCCGCAGACGACGCGGACGAACCCGACGAGGATGAGGAAGAGGACGAAGGCCTCCGCGCGATGGACACCCTGTTCCGCGAGAATAAATCCCAGCGTGATATGTCGCTGACGGAAGAGTTCAACATCATTTTCGACGATTCCAAGAGCCATGCCAACGTCAAGGAGATTCGCCGCCAGCCGACGGTTTCCCCCGAAGCACCGAAGAACCCCAAAAAGCATAAGAATTTCTAAAGGATATCCGGCTCATGATACTTACAGTTGCAATAATGATTCTCTGCGTGGTTCTCGACCAGTGGACGAAAGTCCTTGCAGTCGAAAAACTCGCGGGGATCGCCACTTATCCCTTAATTGAGAATATTTTTCATTTTACCTATGTTGAAAACCGTGGAGCCGCCTTCGGGATGCTCGCCGATCACCGGTGGGTGTTCATGATCTTTTCTACCATTGCGATTCTGGCGATGCTCGGATGGCTGTTCTGGGAAAAGCCGAAGAGCTGGTGGATCCGCGTTTCGGCGGCGTTCATCATCGCGGGCGGCATTGGCAATATGATCGACCGCGTGCGGCTCGGCTACGTTGTGGACTTCATCGACTGCCGGTTCATCGACTTCTATGTGTTCAACGTCGCGGATTCGTTCGTGTGCGTCGGATGCGCGATGTTCCTGCTGGCGGCGATTTATATGGAAATTATGGAAGCGAAGAAAAAGAAGACGGCGCAGGCATCCGATACTGAGGAAGACGGTGGCGGCGATGAATCCTAACGTCGAACTCGAAAACGTGACCTTTCTGACCGCCGCACGGGACGGGGAACGGATCGACTCCTACCTTGCGGCGGAATGCGGCATTTCCCGTTCGGCGGCACAGCGTCTGCTCGGCATTGGCGCGGTCACGGTAGGCGGAAAAACCTGCGCGAAAAATTACAAGACCAAAACCGGCGACGCGATTGAGATCACGTTCCCCGAAACGGAGGAATGCGACGCGAAGCCGGAGAATATTCCTCTCGACGTGGTGTACGAGGACAGCGACCTGATTATTGTCAACAAGCCGTGCGGAATGGTCGTCCATCCGGCTCCGGGACATTCCTCGGGAACGCTCGTGAACGCGCTGATGTACCACTGCGGCGATTCGCTGTCGGGCATCGGCGGCGTACAGCGTCCCGGCATTGTCCACCGGATCGACCGCGACACGTCCGGCCTGATCTGCGCGGCGAAAAACGACGCGGCGCATCTGTCACTGGCGGCACAGCTGGCGGATCACTCGATGCACCGCGAATACCGGATGATCGCCGTCGGGAATCTGAAAGAGGAATCCGGCACCGTGGACGCGCCGATCGGACGGCATCCCGTGGACCGCAAGCGGATGGCGGTGGTCAAAGATGGCCGTCACGCGGTCACACACTGGCGGGTGCTGGAACGGTATCCGGGCTTCACCTACGCGGAAGCGGTTCTGGAAACCGGGCGGACGCACCAGATTCGTGTACATCTGTCGCACATCGGGCATCCCCTCGCGGGAGATACGGTTTACGGCGGCGGACGGACACCGTTCGAGAAGCACAACGCCCCTCTGCTCGACGGACAGGCACTCCACGCAACCGCGCTGATCCTGCGGCATCCCGCAACGGGAGAAGCGATGCGGTTTGAGACACCTCTGCCGGACGGATTTGAGAAGGTGCTGGACAAATTGAGAAAATTGTGAAGGCAATGCTGGGGTATAGTAAATTTCGGAAAGGAACGGATGTTATGCTTGCAAAGAAACCGAGAGGCATCTTTATTCTGAATGAAAAGGGCGGCGAGAAAGTCCTCTCTATGAAAGCCGCTCCCGATCAGCGTGAATTTTTTAGAAAAAAAGCCGAACGTTTGAATGTGAGAAAGTTGGATGAAACCTCAAAACGTCCTTGAGCCCATACCGGATACAGAGCCGTTGTATGGAAGAGAACTTGATATTTATACCTGTGTTCTGAATGACAGAAATATCCGGGATTTTCAGACGATGCTGGACAGATTTTCGTGCGGAAACGAGGAAATTGACGAGTTTTTCCGTGAAAAAGCGGTTGACAGTATCAACGAAACGACCCATATCTACATTGATAATGAACGCGGCAGAATAGCGGCAGCAGCTGCCCTCTCCTGTTCTGTCGTTCCGATTATGCAGAATCATCAGTATCTCATGAATATTCCTTCTGTGGAAATCACCTATTTCGCCGTAGATACGCATTATCAGCGGATGCCCATGTCACCAAACCGCGCCGAAGGCTATTTCAGTGATGATATTCTTGGGTCGGTAATCTCTGAGATTTACGATTTTACAGCAGAACACAGCGGCGCAAGCCATGTGCTGCTGTACTCAACCCCGTCTGCGGTGCATTTTTATGAGAGAAACCGATTTGAGTACATGGAGAACGAATTGTTTTTGAAACGAAGCAATTTATATCTTGACGGATGTGTTCCAATGCTGCTGGCATTGTGAGTCTGTAATTTTAAAGAACATATTGCAACTTAGTACCGCTATGGATACTTATTCGGGCGGAAAACTTACAGGAGGAACCCCGATGCTTACCGAACAGGAACGGGTCGCCATGATGAGCGACGCCGAACGCGTGGCATTTGCGAAGACCATGAACGCGGACGCTTACCGGACAATTCCGGCTTACTGGAACGAACATCTTGCACAGAAAATCCGCCGGATTCACGAAAAACAGACCGACGGCGGTGTCTGTGCCGCGAGCTTCGGCGTGATTGCGGATTTTCACTTCACCGTGAACTGTCTGCGCTCTCCCGCGCTGATGGAGAAAATCCTCGATGACTGCGGCATTCCGTATTTTTTCCTCGCCGGTGACTTTGTCTCCGGTATGGGGATGATCGAAGCGGACGACCTGATTCAGGAAATGTCCTGTGTCCGCCGTCTGTTCTCACGGATCGAAGGAAAAATGCTGCTGGCACAGGGGAATCACGATCCGTCGTACTCCACGATTCCCGGACACGGCTACGCCGAATCCCTGACCTCCGCGCAGATTTACGAGAATATGTTCCGCTTCCAGACGACCTATCCGAACCGTGTGTTCGGCGAAGGCGGAACGTATTTCTATGCGGACGACCGCGCCCATAAAATGCGGTACATCGTCCTCGATTCCCACGATACGCCGAACGACGAGGTGAACCCCGACGGATTCCCCGTATACTGCAAAATGAAGTGTCTCGGCTTCGGGGAAGCGCAGCTCCGGTGGTTCGCGGAGACGGCGTTGGATGTTCCGACACCGGAATGGACGGTCGTTCTCTGTACGCATGAGAGCATCTGCGGAGAGGATGAAGAATATATCAACCGTGAAATCGTTCTTGGTCTGATCGACGCATTCCGGAAGCATACGGTTTATGAAGGGAACAGCAACTGCGCCGATCCCGCATACAATGCGTCGGTGCGGGCGGACTTCACCGGACGGGGCGGCGACTTTGCCGTCTGGGTCGGCGGTCATACCCACCGCGATATGGTGCAGACTCCGGACGGAATCCTGTGCCTGACGACGGCTTCCGACAGCTTCAACGACATCGGCAATACCGACGAGCAGTGCTTTGACATTTTCACGGTCAACCGGAAAACCCATCGGATTGACATCACCCGCATCGGACGCGGAGACAGCCGTTCGTTCGGATATGAGGTATTCTGAGAAAGATCGAAAAACGAAAAAACGTCCTTTCGGGGACGTTTTTTGTATGTCTGCGGTTATCTTCCGCGGTATTCCTGTTTCAGAACTTCCGCCATTTCTTCCGGAGATTCCTGACATCCGCCCGCAAGCCACAGCTTGATGATGGCGTTCAGACCGTTCCGGAAAAATTCAATATGGTACCGGATGTTGCCCTCGATCTGCTCCTTTTCGGCACGTTTCGGGTCATAGATCGAAATGAGATGCCGGTCATCGTAACACAGCTTGAAGTAGGTGTTATAGAAAATCTGGTTTTCACGGATGTGCGTGAACATCTTCAGCGCACCGCTGCGCTCGTTGAAGTAGTCGTAATCGGCAAACAGACGGGTGAATTCGTTTTCAAGGGTTTCGCGTGTTTTGTCGGCGAGGTCGTAGATGTCGATATAATTTGCGTAGAACGTACTCCGGTTCAGACCGGTAAGTTTGATGATATCCGAAACGGTGATCTCCTTAAGTTCACGGGTCTGCAGAAGATTGATAAACGCTTTTTCGATTTTCTCCTGCGATTCTCTGCGGCGTTTGTTGTTTTTTGTATTCATGGGGGTTCTCCATTATTCCGACACTTGTTGTAAATCTGATGATTGTTTTTCGTTCACAGAAACAGTATACTATACCTGCAATAAAAAAACAAGTGTTGTGTTAATGAAAGGGGATTTCAAAAATGAAAAAAAGCAGTTTTGCGGCATTGATTCTGGGAACCGTGAGCGGGGTATTGTTTGCGCTCGGGATGTGCATGGCACTTCTGCCGGAATGGAATGCCTTTACGACCGGTGTGATTTTCATCGGCGTGGGAATCGTTCTCGGCATCAATACGCTGGTTCTGTGGTGCCGTCTGGAAAACAAAAAGATGCCGAAGATGAACGGAAAAAATGTCCTGCGTACCCTTTACACCGTTCTTTCAGTACTGGTACTCGGCATCGGAATGAGCCTGTGCCTTGTCGGACAGCAGATTGTGTGGGGAACCCTCGTCGGACTTCTCGGCATGGTCATGCTGATCGCGCTGATTCCGATGATTAAAGGGATCAAATGAACGTCCTGAAATTTGTACGGAATCCGTATACGGGACTCAGTGTCAATTTTGTGTATGCGGCGGGGAACTGTATTCTCGGATTCCTGCAACATTCGTGGTGGTTCATTACCGTCGGCGCGTATTATGCCGTGCTTTCCGTCACCCGGTTTTCCGTACTGCGGCTCCTGCGGAATGCGGACGGGGATCGGGAAACCGAGCGTTTTGCGCGGCGGGTGACGGGAGGACTGCTGACGGTACTGTCCTTCTGTATCGTGGGAGTGAACATCCTGTCCTCTTTGAAGGAACGCGGAACCGTATTTCATGAAATTCTCATGATTACGATTGCGGCGTATACGTTCAGCAAAATCACGATGGCGGTCATCGGAATGGTGAAGGCCGGACGGGAACATTCGGCGTGCCGGAAGATTCTGCGGAATATCTCCCTTGCCGATGCGTCCGTATCCATCTATACCATGCAGCGTTCGATGCTCGTGTCCTTTCCCGGCATGGCACCGCATACCATTCAATTGTTCAATATTCTCACGGGAACAGCCGTATGGATGATCGTGCTGCTTCTCGGACTGAATCTGATTGGAGGAAAATATACAGAAATGGCAAAATCAAAACTCGCGGAAACCAATGAAAAACTTGCGGAAGCGGTCGTCGGCGGTTACAGAAAAATCGAAAAAGGCGTGGTCGGCAGCTATAAGAAGATCGAAACGGGGGCAGTGAAGGGCTATACAAAAATCGAAGATAAATTTGTGGAAACCTATCTTGCCAAAGACGGCGAAACCGTGGAAGAAGCAAAAGAACGGCTGAAAAAGGAAACCAAATAAGAAAACGGCGGTGTCGGAGAAATCAAATCCCATGCCGCCGTTTTGACGTGCGGTCGGCGATGCCGGTCTTTTTTTATCGGATTTTTCCGAAACTATTGAAATTTTCCGGTATCTATGCTACCATATTCACAACAAAACTTCCCGGAAACGAGGTATATTTTTATGACAAACAGAAAAGACTGGAAAGCCGCTCTCTCGGTAGGCTTCGGCGCAATGAATGCGGAAACTCTGACCGAACTCGCATCGGCCGGCATCACGGAAATCGAACTTTCCTGCGGGCAGCTCGCACCGTTCTTTGATGAAATGGATTATCCGCACCGCTCGGCGGACATCTCCAGGCTCGCAAAGGACAACGGCGTGAACATTTCGTCCGTTCACCTGCCGTTCGCTCCCTTCGGAAAGATTGACCCCGCCTCTCTCGACGCAGACGTACGAGCTTATGTTGTCAAGGTGCAGTCCGAACTCATCAAGGCGGCAGGCGCGGCAGGCGTCGGAATCGCGGTCATCCATCCGAGCGGCGAACCGTACAAGGAGGAAGAACGCGCGGCGCGCATCGACGTGGCTTCCGACGTTATGGCGAAGCTCGCGGACGTTGCGACGGAATCCGGCGTTGTGATCGCCCTCGAAAATATCCCGCGTACCTGCCTGTGCCGCACGCACGACGAAATGCAGATTTTCCTTGACCGCATCCCGAACCTCCGCGTGTGCTTCGACACGAACCACTGCCTGATCGAAGACAACTGCGACTACATCCGCGCGGTCGGCTCCAGGATCGTGACCCTGCACGTTTCCGACTACGACTTCACCGACGAAAAGCACTGGCTCCCCGGCGAAGGCAAAAACGACTGGGAAGGCATCATCCGCACCCTCGAAGAAGTGGACTACAAGGGCCGCTTCCTCTACGAAACCGGCGGCGCGGCGAAGTGCCGTGAAATTTACGCAAACTACAAACAGTTAATAATAGGTTAAGGACTAAGAACTAATGGTGAATGACTATCCGGAACGTTTTGTCAGCGGACAGACATACAATTTGTCATAGTCATTCACCCTTCACCATTAGTCATTAGCCATTACGGAGGTATAGATTATGTTAAAGCATCAACCGTGGCTCCGGTTGGGGCGTGATATCCGCGTCGAACTGGAACAGTGCCTCACGGAAGGCCGCGATGTGGAAAAATACCGTGCGATTGTGAACGACATCTGTAAGATGGATGACGATACACTTATGGCGAACGAATGCTGGATCGAAGAAGTCGGCGCAAAGATGGCATCCGCTCCGTTCCGCGAAGGATGGAACTATGTGGAACCGTCCGATCTTCCGGGGATTTTTGCATCTGCTCCGGCGGAAAAGCCCGTTCTCGGCGACGTTCCGGCGGACGAAGACCTGCTGAAGAAGCTGTCCGGCGCGTGGATCGGACGCATCGCGGGCTGTCTGCTCGGCAAACCGGTCGAAGGATGGCGGCGGAACACGCTGCTGCCCGTTCTGAAGGCAACCGGCAACTATCCGATGGAACGCTACATCTGCCAGAAGGAATTCTCCGACGAACTGGTGGAACAGTATCGCCTCAACCGCCGTTCCTGCTTCGCGGACAACATCGGCGATGCGTCTCCGGTGGACGACGACACCAACTACACGACGTTCGCGCTGAAACTTGTGGAAAACTACGGAAAGAATTTCACGGCGGCGGACGTTATGGAAGGCTGGATGCGCTGGATTCCGATCCTTGCAACCTGCACGGCGGAACGCGCGGCCTACCGCAACGGTGCGCTGGGACTTCTCCCGCCCGAAACGGCGACCTACAAGAACCCGTACCGTGAATGGATCGGCGCACAGATCCGCGGGGACTTCTTCGGCTACGTCAATCCGGGCGACCCGCAGACGGCAGCCGACATGGCGTTCCGCGATGCGTCGATTTCCCATGTGAAGAACGGCATTTACGGCGAAATGTACATTGCGGCGATGATCGCGGCGGCAGCGGTGACGGACGATATGCGTACCGTTATCGAAACCGGTCTGGCGTACATCCCCGCGAAGTCGAGACTGACGGAAGAAATCCGCTTCATCATCGGTCTGTACGACGGCGGTATGTCCGCGCTCGATATCATCGAAGAAATCCATAAAAAGTACAACGAACACTCCGGACACGACTGGTGCAGCACGATTGCCAACGCCATGATCGTGACGATGGCCCTTCTCTGCGGCGAAGGCGATTTCGGACGTTCGATCTGTCTCGCGGTACAGTCCGCGTTTGACACCGACTGCAACGGCGCGACCGTCGGCTCGATTCTCGGCATCATGCTCGGCGAAGAAGGCATCGACCCGTACTGGTACGATGTTTTCCACAAGGCGGTTTACACCTCCATCGAAGGCTACAACCGTGTAGATGTGGACTTCCTCGCACAGCGCACGCTGGAACTGATTAAGAAATAAGTATGGCAGAAATACGAATTCCTTCCCCTCTCGGTACCCTTTGCGGTACCGTTGGGGAAGGAACGGTTTTTAGTTTATTTTTCGCTTCTCATGAGAGCGGTTTTCCACAGGATGTTCCGGTGTCCCCCGAAGACCGGCGGACGGCGGAGCTTCTGAAATCACAGCTTGACGAATATTTTGCCGGACGGCGGCAGTCGTTTGACCTGCCGTTTTCTCTGCACGGGACGGAATTTCAGCTTGCCGTGTGGAACGCGATCCGGCGGATTCCGTACGGAGAAGTCCGCAGCTACGGCGAAGTTGCGTGGATGGCGGGATATCCCCGTGCGGCACGCGCAGTGGGGACTGCCTGTAAGAAAAATCCGCTTCTGCTGATCGTACCGTGTCACCGCGTCGTGGCGTCGGACGGTCTCGGCGGATACGGCGGCCGTCCGGATATCAAGCGGGCATTACTGAAACTGGAAGGAAATACAGAGTATGAACCGACGCTTTGACAGTATTTTATTCGACCTCGACGGAACTCTCTGGGACGCAACGAACGTGACGGCGGAAACATGGGTCGAGGTTCTTGACAGGCACCCGGACGTAAAATGCGCGGTGACGATCGATCACGCGGCGGTACAGCGGTATATGGGACTGACGAACGAGGAGCTGGCGGCGGTGTTTTTTCCTGAACTGCCGTTTGACGAAGCGTTCGCGCTGATGGAGGAAAGCTGTGCGCTGGAGAACGAATGGCTTCCGGTGCGCGGCGGTATCCTGTACGACGGGGTTCCGGAAACGCTCGCACGGCTGAAAGCGGACGGATACCGCCTGTTTATCGTGAGCAACTGTCAGTCAGGCTACATTGAGGCATTTCTTCACGCCCACGGACTCGGTGATCTGTTCGAGGATATCGAATGTACCGGGAATACAGGGCTGTGCAAGGCGGACAATATCCGCCTCATTACCAGGCGGAACGGACTGGCTTCCCCGGTCTTTGTCGGGGATACAATCAGTGACGGTTCGGCGGCGCGTACGGCGGGGATTCCGTTCGTGTACGCAAAATACGGGTTCGGCGAACTCTGCGGCAGAGGACGCACGGACGACTATGATGAAGCGATCGAAAATTTTAAGGAAATTGTCGGACTAATGACTAATAGCTAATGGTGAATGACTATCCTGAGCGTTTTGTCAGCGGACAGACATACAATTTTGATATAGTCCTTAACCATTCACCATTAGTCATTAGCCCAAAGGAGTTTATCATGCAGAGATGCAATTTTCATACCCATACCAAGTATTCCGACGGGACGGACACTCCCCGGGAGATGATCGAGGCGGCCATCGGCTTCGGCTTCAAGGCACTCGGCTTTTCTGACCACAGCTACACGCATCAGCGGGAAGATTACCCGATGAGCATCGAAGGACAGAAGCAGTACCGCCGCGAGATCCGCGAGCTTGCCGAAGAGTACAAGGGTCAGATCCGGATTTACTGCGGCATCGAGCAGGACGCGGAATCCAGCCTGCCCGGTCGTGACTACGACTACATCCTCTCGTCCCTCCACGAACTGATCTATCACGGCGAATTCTATCCGCTCGATTCCAGCGAAGCTCTTCACCGGAACGCGGTCGAAACCCTGTTCGGCGGAAATTATCTGGAATTTGCGAAGCGGTATTTCTACCTGTTCACCGAGCACGTCATCCGCCAGAAGACCGACATCATCGGACATTTCGACCTCATCACCAAGTACAGCCTCGCGCCGGAAGATCATCCGGAATACGCGGACGCGGCACTGGAAGCGATCCGTGAAATGGTGAAGCACTGCAATCTGTTTGAACTGAACACCGGTGCGATTGCACGCGGACTGCGGACGGTTCCGTACCCGGCGGCATTCATGGTGGACGAAATCAAGCGGCTCGGCGGACGGTTCATCATCAACTCCGACTGCCATTACCGTGCGAAGCTGACCTGCTGGTTCGACGAAGCGGAAAAGTTCCTCGCGGAACACGGATTTGTGAAGGACGAACACGCCGACCTGAACGATGTTGTCAAAGATATCGAGATTTGGAGATAAGATTATGACAAATTACGAAGCATTACCGAAGAACATTTATTCCGGCGAATACGCGGCGGGACACTGTCAGGGCATTGCCGTTGATACCGAAAAGGGATTTGTGTATTATTCCTTCACGACGATGCTTGTGAAGACCGACCTTCTCGGGAATTTCATCGGTTCCGCGGTCGGGCTCTGCGGTCATCTCGGCTGCATTTCGTTCAACAAGGCGGACGGCAAGGTGTACGGTTCCCTCGAATACAAGAACGACGGCATCGGCCGCGGCATTATCCAGATGCTCGGCGGCGGGATCGTGATTCCGAACGCGTTCTATATCGCCATTTTTGACGTAGATAAGATCGACCGCGCGGACATTCCGTCACCGGACGTGCTGAAATGCGCGTTCCTCCGGGAAGTCACGGACGATTACGAAAACGAAGTCACCCTTGCGGACGGTCAGACGGTGAAGCACGTTCTCGGATGCAGCGGTATTGACGGCTGTGCCATCGGCCCGGATTTCGGGGATGTCGGCGGTCAAAATTATCTGTTTGTGGCGTACGGCGTGTATATGGATCAGAGCCGTGACGACAACGACTATCAGGTGATCCTGAAATACGATCTGGACGAGCTGAATGCAACGTCGGAAGTACTGCGGCAGAACGATATGCACCAGAGCGGTCCGGCGGCTCCGCTGGCGAAGTATTACGCTTACACCGGCAACACCAATTTCGGCGTGCAGAATCTGGAATACGATGCGTTCTCAAACAAATATTATATGGCGGTGTACCGCGGAAACAAGCCGCAGTTCAAGAATCCGCCGATGTTTGCAGCGGATGCGAAGACTGCACCGGTGAAGGACGTGCTGAAGGGTGTGTATCCGGAAACGACCGGCGATGTGCTGACGCTCGACGGACACGGCATGGACGGTCTGGATTTCGGCTACGGTTCGACGGGGATTGCGTCCATCGGAGAGGGATATTTCTATGTATCCCATGAGGGACACCGGGAAAAGATGCAGTACACGAATGTGAAGCTGTACAAGCTGGTGAACGGCGAATTTGAACTGGTATAAATTTTTTGGGAAAAAACGGGAACTTTTGCGGCGGTGACAACGTCTAATGGGCAGAATAAAACCAATACGGAGGTTGTTATGCGAAACGTAAAAATTTTTGGAATTCTGTTGTCGGCACTTCTTCTGACCGCCTGCGGCGGAGAGCCGAATACGTTGTTTGACACCGCATCGCCGGAAACGTCGGTCATGTCGCTGTATGTCTGCGACGGTGCGGGGACGGTCCGCTATCGGATTTCCGATAATCCGGCGGAATGGGAGATCATCAATGAACTAAAAGCCACATCCGCGAAACCGGCGGAAGTCACAACGGAGGATGTGGAATTCCCGGCATACGGGTTTGAAATCGGTTCGACGGACGGCTGGGGGCTGAATATGGCGTGGTCGAACGGATATCTCTACAACCGCGACGGGGAAGTGTACGAATTCGACTTCGATTTCGGGAAACTTCTGGATGAATATGCCTTTGAAGAAAAGGATAAATGGAATAGCGTTTTGGTTCTGCCGTGTATGCGGTATCTCGTGCAGGACGAAAACGGCTGGAATGCGGATTTGATGATACCCGCACCGGAAGTGGAGGTGGAGCCGAATCCGAATATCCGAATCACAGTGGAGATCGACTATACGGGCGAGACCATTGAAGCAACGTTCCGCAACGACGGGACGGAGCCGTGGGGATTCGGGACGTACTGGTCGCTTCAGGTGAATCTGGACGGCGTGTGGTACGAGGTTCCGGCGTCTCCGGTAAGCAACTGGGGATTCCCGGACATCGGGTATGAGCTTTCCGCCGGCGGAACGTGGGACGAGACGTATCACACGGAAATGTACGGCGACCTTCCGGCGGGACAGTACCGGTTCTATGCGTTCGGCGTAACGGATGAATTTACGATTGGCTAATAACTAAGGACTAATGGTGAAGGACTATACCGGACTATACGTCTTCCGGCTGACGGACGATTTGATATAGTCATTCACCATTCACCATTAGCCCTTAGTCAAAAATACGGAGGAACTACTATGGCAAAGATCAAGATCGGTGTGTTCGGCGCGGGTCGCGGGATGACGATGATCCGTCAGATTCTGAACAGCAAGGAAGCGGAACTCGTTGCGGTATGCGACAAGTACAAGCCCCTGCTCGACGCGTGCAAGCGGGAAGCGGAAGCGGCTGGACTGTACAACATTACCTACTACGAACGCTTTGACGACTTCTTCAACCACGACATGGATGCGGTCGTCTGCGCGAACTACGCGCACGAACACGCGAAGTTCGGCATCAAGCTGCTCGAATCCGGCCGTCACATCATGACCGAATGTCTGACGATGGCGAATATGGCGGAAGCGGTGCAGCTTATCGAAACGGTGGAAAAGACCGGTATGGTCTACACCTACGCGGAAAACTACTGCTATACCCCTGTAAGATGGGAAATGCGTAACATCTACCGTTCCGGCGCGCTCGGTGAACTGATGTATGCGGAAGGTGAATATCTGCACGACTGCTCGTCCATCTGGCCGTCGATCACCTACGGCGAACGCAACCACTGGCGCAACATCATGCCGTCCACGTTCTACTGCACGCACTCCATCGGCCCGATTCTGTACATGACGGGTCTCCGTCCGGTACAGGTATCGGCATTTGAAACGCCGAATATGCCGTTCATGCGGAATCTCGGTACGGCATCCGGCTCGCTCGGCATGGAAATCGTGACGCTGAACAACGGCGCGATGCTCAAGAGTCTGCACTTCAACATCAAGTCCACGCGCCACTCGAACTATCAGCTCAACGGTGATCTCGGCGGCGTACAGGACCTCGGCAACGGTCAGATCGCGGTCTACACGGAAGGCCCGAACCAGAACTGCCGCGGCGAACACAAGGTTTACACGCCTTCGCCGATCATCGCGGGCACGGAAAACTCCGGTCACGGCGGCGGCGACTACTTCACGACGTACTACTTCATCCGCTCGATTCTCGGGGACGAAGAAGCGCGCGAACGTGCGATCAACGTTTACGACGCGGTGGATATGTGTATGCCCGGCACGCTCGGCTACCGTTCCATTGCGAACGGCAACGCTCCGATCAGGCTGCCGAACCTCCGCAACAAGGAAGAACGCGACGCGTACCGGAATGACACGTTCTGCTGCTTCCCGGAATGCGCGGGCGATATGTACATCTCGAATAACCTTTGGGGCGACCCCGAAATTCCGGACGAAGTCTTCACGGAAGTGGAACGCCGCTGGATCGCGGGCGAACCGGGCTGAGAACGGCCATAGAACCGGATTGAAACAGGACACCGTAAGTCTGACGAAATTCCGTCAAACTTACGGTGTTTTATTTTTGTTGAAAAGTTGATAATTTCCGCGCTATGGAGTATAATAGAATCATCATCTCAAACGAACGAGGAGAATCCGTATGGCAAACTACCCGACTCCCCACAATTCCGCCTCCCCCGAGGATTTTGCGAAGACCGTCCTCATGCCCGGCGACCCGCTGCGTGCGAAATTCATCGCCGAGAACTTTCTGACGGACGCAAAACTCGTCAACAATGTGCGCGGCATCGGCGGATATACCGGTACCTACAAGGGTGAACGTGTTTCCGTCATGGCCAGCGGCATGGGGATGCCGTCGATGGGCATCTACAGCTACGAGCTGTTCAATTTCTATGATGTGGAAAACATCATCCGCATCGGTTCCGCAGGCTCGATCCGCATGGACGTTCACGTCCGTGACATTGTGTTCGCCATGGGTGCCTGCACCAATTCCAACTTCGCTTCCCAGTATCAGCTTCCCGGAACCTTCGCACCGACCGCGTCCTACCGGCTCCTGACCGCCGCTGCCGCACAGGCCGAACGTCTCGGCGCACGGTATCACGTCGGCAATGTGCTTTCATCCGACACCTTCTACAGCGACGATACAACGGCAACGGCGCAGTGGGCGAAAATGGGCGTGATGGCGGTCGAAATGGAGTCCGCCGCGCTCTACATGAACGCCGCACGCGCCGGAAAAAATGCGCTCGCGCTGTTTACCGTTTCCGACCACATCCTGACCGGCGAGGCGACCACGGCGGAGGAACGTCAGAACACCTTCACCGCGATGATGGAAATCGCACTCGAAACCGCCATTACCCTGTAACCATCCAGAGAATCCAGAAAAAAGAGGAATCCCATGAAAAATATCCTGACCGTCGGCATCGCGGGCGGCTCCGGCAGCGGCAAGACCACGCTTACCCATGTCCTTGCCCAGCGTTTCCCCGCCTACACGACCGTTCTCAACCACGACGACTACTACAAGGCGCGCGACGACCTTTCCTATGAGGAACGCGCCGCCCTCAATTACGACGAACCGGACGCTTTTGACAACGACCTGTTCTGCGAACACCTCGAAAAACTCCGCCGGGGACACGATATCCAGTGTCCCGTCTACGACTACAGCGAGCACAACCGTACCGCCGGGACGAAGCTTATTCCCTCACGTCCGCTTGTTCTTGTGGACGGCATTCTGATCTTTGCCGATCCGAAAATCTGTAATCTGCTCGACCTGCGCGTTTTTGTCGATACCGATGCGGATATCCGCATTCTGCGCCGCCTGATGCGCGACGTTTCCGAACGCGGCCGCACCATCGACTCCGTCATCGACCAGTATCAGACGACCGTCAAGCCGATGCACGAAAAATACGTCGAGCCGTCGAAGCATGCGGCAAACATCATTGTCCCCGAAGGCGGAGCAAATCAGATCGCCGCCGACATGATTATCAGCTACATACGGGAACATCTGGAACTGTAAGGTTCTGCGGTCTGTGAAAAAACAACGCCCGGGGATGCGGCGGAAATCCGGTTTCCGGCACACCCGGGCGTTGAAACCTGCGGGATTCGTATTGATTTTGCGGGACGGTTCTGCTATAATGCAGTCGTCAGAAGTCACGGTTGGGGCAGCCCATGAGTGCCGCGCCGATGACGGTTCCGAACGAAGAGTTCTTCGGGATCATGAAATTCATGTCGAACATCCGGTTGAGGGTGTCGAAGATTCCGGCGGCCTGCGGAACGGCGGAGAGATTGCCGGTCAGGATCACGTCGCGCAGTCCGTAGTTGCGGGCGGCGAAGATGGAGATCATGCCGATGGTCTCGAAGACCATATTGATGATGCCGAGGGCGAGGTCCTCGCGGGTCGCAAGGTCGCTCACGCTGCCGAAGTTGGACGCGGTCATGATGTCGCCGAATCCGGGAACGATATCGGATTTCGTGATGTCCTTGATCTTGAGGTCGATGTTGTCCAGCGAACCGGTCGCCGCAAGGTCGGAAATGTGGTTCACGTTGTCCATGTTCAGCATTTTCTTGGACAGACCGACGAGAGTGCCGCCGCCGACCCCGGTGCCGCCGAGATATTTCGGTTCCGCGCCGCGTTCGGCGTAGACGAGGGAAGTGCCGGTGCCGCAGCTTGTGATGAGGGCGCGGTCAAGGCCGGAGAGGTACAGGCCGCCCAGACCGTTGGCGGTGAATTCCGCGACCTTCTCACAGGGAAGACCGTACAGCGGCTTGGACAGATAGGACGCGCCGACGCCCGTGACCATGACTTTTTTTATATCTTCCAGTGAAAAATTGTTCGTGTCGAGGAATTTCCCGAACGCTCCGTATACGGCGGTGATCGGGTCGGTTGCGCGCACGAACAGCGGATCAATCAGACGGCTGGCGCAGCAGTCATTGTCGAAACCGACGATTTTGGTCGTGCTTCCGCCGAGGTCGATACCGATGATTATATGTTTTTCCATGCTATACTCCAGAATGATGTTGAGGATGAAAATCTTCTTACCGCAAGTATAGCACACCCCGCCGGAAAAATCAATGCTTCGCGCGGGGTTTCTGCCGAATTCTACGGAATCCGCCGGGAAAACCGCGGAAATCCGATATCAGAAAGGATTGTCATTATGCTTACCGAAAGAGATACCTGTCAGGCGGCCGAACTGCTCGCCTCCAAAAATCTGTTCGTCTTTGATATGGACGGTACCATCTATCTCGGGGGAATCCCGTTTGATTTTGCCGTGACCTTCATCAAGAAGCTCCGCGCGTCCGGACGACGCGTCCTGTTCTTCACGAACAATGCGTCCCATTCGCCGGCGTTCTATATGCAGAAGCTGACCAAGCTCGGCTTTGAACCCTCCTTTGAGGAAATCTGCACCTCCGGCAACGTGACCGCCGCGTTCCTCACGCGCAAGAGAGCGGGGAAGTGCGTGTACCTGCTCGGTACGCCCGAACTCCACGAACAGTTCCGCGAAGCGGGTGTCGATCTTGTCAATCAGCCCGACGGAACCTGCGACGGACGGAAGGCGGACATTGTCGTCACCAGCTTTGACACAACGCTCGACTATAAAAAGCTGACGGACGCGTGTGATTTCATCCGCTACGGCGCGGAATATCTCTGCACGCATCCCGACTTCAACTGCCCGACCGAAACCGGCTTTATCCCGGACAGCGGTGCGATTGCCGCCTGCGTGACCGCTTCTACTGGCGTTCTGCCGACCTATTTCGGCAAGCCGTATCCGGAAACGGTGGAAATGATTTCCGAAATCACCGGTGCGGACAAGTCCGAAATGCTGATCTTCGGCGACCGTCTCTACACGGACATTGCGACCGGCAAGAAGCACGGTATTACCGCCGCACTTGTTCTCACCGGCGAAACGAAAATGGCCGATGTGGACGCGGCGGCCGAAGCGGAAAAACCGGACGTACTGCTCGAATCCCTTGCGTCCGCAGATAAGCTGATATTTGGCTAAGAGCTGATGACTAATGGTGAAGGACTGGGCGGAATTGTCCGTCAGCGAATAGACGTGGAGTTTTTACATAGTCATTCACCATTCGTTCTTAGTCATTAGTTCTCCAGAATTTCATCGCTCAGGGAATCGGCAAAATGTTCCGCCGCACGTTTGACTTCATCAAGCGTGGACGCGCAGGAGCCGATTTCCACCAGAAGGGAACCGGATGTATACTGTTCGTTGAACGATGCGGAACGGAGATTGATGTCCCGCATCAGGGACGGGTATTGGCTGTTCAGGTCTTTCTGGAGACGTGCGGCGAGGGCGAGATTGTCCTGCCAGCCGGTGTGGCCGGAGCCGCCGTGATCCGTTCCGACGACGAACATGATCTGCGCGGTTTCTTCTCCGTTGATTTCCGTAACGGGATTGACGTACTGTTCGCCGGACAGGATCGAGTCGCGGTGGATGTCGAGAATGTACGAAATGGACGGATACTCCTGTATGTAGTTCCGGATGGCGAGCGCGGCGTTATAATATGCCATGTTGAAATCCGGATAGTCGAACAGTTCCGTGCAGTGGAGGACACCGATGCCGTTTTCGGTCAGGCGGTCCGCGATGAGTTTTCCGACGGCGGTGACGTTTTCGGACGTGTCCGTACTGCGGAAATCGTCGGTGTGAGTATCGGCGTAGGATTCCGTGGCGTGGGTATGCAGAATCAGGACGACCGGCGCATCGGTTCCGAAACGGGCGGTCAGTTCGCCGTAAGGGAGGATGGCGCGTCCGGCGTTGACGAGTTCGGTCAGATCGGGCTCATACGGCGTTTCGTTGACGAGCGCGAGGGCATCCCGTGCGGAAGACGACATATCCAGCCGCAGAACGGGGAAGTCCGGTTCCGCGGATTCTTCGGATTCCGGAGTTTCAAGCGGTTTGGAAGGTTCGGAAACGGTATCCGGAGGTACGGTCGGAAGAGTGACGGTGTTTTCCTCCATGAGCGGAAGCTCCGTGAACCGGATGGTGTCTGCGCCGCCGGTGAATTCCCCGAGCATGGTACTCAGGAGCCGTACAGCGGAAAAATCGGTTCCCGCGAGGAGGGTCACGCTCAGAACCGCGTAGACCGTGACGGCGAACGCCAGCAGAACGGACGGAAAAATCCGGAAGAGAAGGACACGGGCGGTCGTCCGGAAACGTCCTTCTTCGTGCGGAATTTCGGCTTGCCGTGGTTCCTCCGGGGATTCTTCCTCCGGGATGGGAGCCGGTACGGGAAGTCCGGCGGGAACTTCGGGTTCCCCGGTCCGGACGGCAGAAGCCGTTTCCGTTTCGTTTGCGGCTTCCGGTTCCGGAAGTATGCGTCTGTTATCGGTATCCATCATTTTTTTCCTCCTGTGATCCGTGCAAAGGTATTCACCACAATGTATGCACGGCTGGGAGGATTCAGACATCATCCGGGCAGATTTCCGAATTTCCCGACAGGGCGAGATTGACGGCTCCCGCGATGACCGAGGCGTAGCAGTCGCCGATGATGTCCGTTTCGGCGCGGGTGACGAACATCGGTTCTGCGGAAAATTCGTCGTTCAGAAGATCGGCGCGGATGACCATCGGAACCCCGACGGACACAACCGGACGGCGCATGGTTTCGCGGGTGATTCCGCCGGAGGTATGGCTCATGGCCGAACCGGGGGTCATGCCGGCATCGGTGATCTGCAGGACGGTCTGGAGGCGTTCCTGCGTCCGTGCGGCGACGGCGTCCACGGTCAGGATCAGGTCGGCATCCGTGTGGTCGGCGAGCAGAGCGATCTGTTCGGCGGTATCCACGCCGGTGCGCGACGGTACGCCCGGACGGACGGCGGAAATTTCCGGAAAACCGAGTCCGGTCAGAAGAGAATCTCCGCGCGTCACGACAATCCGGTCGCAGGTTTTCGGACCGACCGCATCGGAGGCGATGTTCGGATTTCCGATCCCGGCAACGAGGATATGCGCGTCCCGGCAGATCCCCGCGCCGCGAAGGTAATCCCGCAGGATTTCCGCGCACAGACGGATGCACCGCCGCCGGACTTCGGTCGGGGACTGCCAGAGTTTCCCTGTGACGACGGTATGGTAGCGGGTGTTTCCGGACGATGCCCGGTGGACGGAAAAGCCCATCCGGACGGAGGTTTTCTGCGGAAACGCACGGACCGGTTCCGGGGCTTCCGTGCCGAATTGTTCAATCATCAGATCGCTTTTTCGGGGCTGCATGGTGTTTTTCTCCCTTGAATGACGCTGTCCCTGCAGTATCTGCCCCCGGAAAAACCGTTTATTCAAAAAAAATCGCTGTTTGCGTGTAAAAAATGCACAAAAAAATGAACTGTAATTGTGCAGGTGGATGAAACTTACCATGAGTGTGAAAGAAGATGTTGATTATCTCTGAAAAAAGTGTTATAATGTGGTGAGTTAAAATAACCCGTATCAACTACGCTTTATTACATGAAGCACGAGGAGGATTTACTGAATCATGAAAAAGGTGTTATCCCTTGTCCTTGCTATGCTGATGTTCGGATCGGTCGTAACAGGATGTACTACCCTTGCAAAGGACGAACTTACCGGCGACTACGATAAAGGCGCCATTATCGACATGTACCTGACCACCGAAGTTCTTGACTTCGACCCGCAGGCGAGCATTACCGACGACGCAATGCTCAAGATCAACAGCCTCATTTATGAAGGTCTGACCACTCTCGACGAAAACGGCAAGTGGCAGAAGGCCCTCATGAAGAGCTACAAGGTTGAAAAGGACGCAGAAGGCGAATTCAGCATCCTGATCACTCTGAACAATACCAGATGGACCGACGGCCGTACCGTTCAGGCATCCGACCTCGTTTACTCCTGGAAGAGAATTCTCGAACCCGACTCCGCAAACGAAGCAGCTTCTCTGCTTTATGACATCAAGAACGCACGCGCCGTAAAGACCGGTGACGCTACCGTTGACGACGTTGGTATCGCTGCGGTTGACACTTACGTTCTTCAGGTTGAATTCGAAGAAAAGATTGACCTCGACAAGTTCTTCGAAAACTGCTCCTCCATCGCTCTTGTTCCGCTCCGTGAAGACGTTATCACGAGATACAAGGACGGCAACGACAACGAAATCTGGGGCAAGAAGTCCACGGCGATCGTAACCAACGGTCCGTTCACTCCCAAGGAAATGATCAGCAACGAAAGCACGAACATCCGTCTGGAACGTTCTACTTATTACTATCTCGATGCTGAAAAGGAAGAACCGCTGGATAAGTTCGTTATCCCGTACCGTCTTCTCACCAACTACAGCACCGGTACTGCGGAAGATCAGCTCGCAGCTATCAACAGCGGTGCAATCTTCTACAACGGCGAACTCCCGATGTCCGCTCGTGCTCAGTACGCAGATCAGGCAACCGTTACCGATATGATGGGTACCCACACCTACGTATTCAACACCAACAATACGCTGTTTGCTAAGCCTGAAGTCCGTAAGGCTCTCTCCATGGCAATCGACCGTAACCAGATCGTTTCCATCGTGACCTACGCTAAGCCTGCAACCGGCTACATCCCCTACAAGGTATTCGATACCACGTCCGGCACGTCCTTCCGTGACGCAGGCGGCGCGATCCTTTCTGCTTCTGCTGACGCTGCAGGTGCAAAGGCTCTTCTTTCCTCCGCAGGCGTTACCAGCGGTTCCTTCACTCTCTCCGTTCGCAACAACGAAGTTGACCTTGCAATCGCTGAATACGTTGCAGGCGTTTGGGGCGACCTCGGCTTCAATGTAACCATCGAAGCGGTTAAGTCTACCATCAACCCCACCGACCAGACCATCTATGTAGACAACTTCCAGAATCTCTACGATTCCGGTGAATTCGACGTTATCGCAGTTGATACGATGATGCTCTCTCCCGACGCATTCTCCGCACTTTCCCAGTTCGCTGTATCCTTCTCCGGTAACGGTGTGGATATGGAATCCGCAAACTATGACCTCTACGGCCATATCTCCGGTTATGCAAACGAAGATTACAATGCGCTGATCGAATCTGCTCACGCAGAAAAGGACAGAACCGCAAGAGCTGCGATTCTCCATCAGGCAGAAGCAAAGCTTCTCGAAGATATGCCGGTGATCCCGCTCGTATTCCTTCAGGATGCATATCTCTACGTTGATGCACTCTCCGGTATCAAGACCGACTACTACGGTGCAAGAAACTTCAACGATACCCAGCTCAAGGATTACATGACTTATAAGGCAAGAACTGCTGCTGTAAGCGAAGAAAACGCTGCAGGCGGTCAGGGCTGAGACTGAATAATAACGTAACCGCAAACTTAAAAAACGGGGAGCTATTCAACTTCCCGTTTTTTTGGGCAAAGGGGATGGATTTCCGGATACGTCCATCCCCCGCCCATTGCATCATCCAATCTGACGACGACAGGAGAGTGTTATGCCCGAAACCTTCCATTCACCGCAGCAGGTCAAAGTGTTTATCCTGTATCTGCTTGAAAAAATCGGTTATCCGCTTGATTACAATGATATTGCCACGATCGTGATCCGTGACGGTTTCGTGGACTATTTCGACTTTGTTACTTACTTCCACGAATTGCTGGAAGACAAGCATATTCTGAAACTTCCCCGCGAGGATGGGGACAATGAAACGTCCGCCGACCGGGATTCCTATGTGGTTTCCGATACCGGACGTCTGATCGCCAAGGGGCTGGCAGATGATCTTCTGCTGGCGGCGGTCCGTGAAAAAAGCTATATCAGTGCGATGCGGCATCTGTCGCTGGAAAAACGCGGGGCGGTCATCAAGCATGACATTGAGCCGAACGGCGACGGCAGCTTTACGTTCCACTGCTCCATCAAGGACTGCGAAGGTCAGGCGTTTGAACTGTCCATTCGTGCCGATTCGTTCATGCAGGCTTCCCGGATGCGTATGAACTTTGAAGACAAGCCCGATGTGGTTTATCGGGGACTGGTTGCGCTTGTGACCGGAAATGTGAATTACCTTTTTGAAAAATAATAAAATACGAAAGAGGTTTGACGAATTTGTCGGTCTTATACGGCAGGACGCAGTGGTTTTTTGCGGATAGTGTGAAAAAATACTGCGTTTTTTACTTGAAAATGTTAAAAAATTTCCCGGTAACTATTGACAAATTCGTGATTTGTGATATAATCTATTCAGAGAAAAACTATATTTCTTTTTCGGAGTGCCGCAGTGGAGAAGGAAATGCGCGAAGAAGCGGAAAATTGTACCCTGCGGGAACTGCTGGATGGTGTGCGCCGCAAGGATGTCGGCGCGTTTGAACGTCTTGCAGAGCAATATCGTTCGCTGACAGAAGCGGCGGTTCGTCGGTTTGCGCCGTCGTTCGGGATTACCGGACAGATGGATGCAGACGCACCCGTGTATGCACTGGACGATTTGCGGCAGTATGCCTCGATGGCACTGTACCGTGCGGCGGAAACGTACTCGCCCGAAAATAAGGGGGAAAACGTAAGTTTCGGTCTGTACGCGAAGGTGTGCGTTCAGAATGCAATGATTACCGAGCTTCGGAAGTACCGGCGTGAACGGAAACGGCGCGCTGTGCAGAACCATCCGGGAGAGCGGGAGAAAAACCGGCGTCGTGCGGAGGATCCGCTGTGCCGGATTGTCTCAGACGACGGGATGCGCGGGAGACTGGAGGAATTCCGGTCTGCGTTGTCCGGTTACGAAAAGGAAGTATTTGAACATTATATTGTTGGCAAGTCCGTTACGGAAATCGCTGAAAGACTTGGGAAAGATACAAAGTCTGTCAGCAACGCTATATATCGTATGAAAGTTAAGATAAGAGGACTTCTGAAAACTTAATAATTGTATTTTAAACCCCACAGGGATTTAGAATAAATACGCCCGAATAGCTTAACTCAAGAGCGTTGTTATCAAAGGTGACGGTGAGAGTCCGCCGAGGGCAGAAATTCTTCAACCAATTTTTAAAAGCGAGGAACAAACAATGTACGAGGACAAGACCTTAAAGTGCAAGGAATGTGGCAACGAATTCGTATTCACCGCCGGTGAACAGGAATTCTACGCAGA
>SVQN01000033.1 GCA_015065295.1 Oscillospiraceae bacterium | reverse complement strand
AGAAATGATATACCGTCAATTTTCGTCCGGTATCTTTATAGCCACACATTTCTGTAATTTCACGAACTTCTTTTTCGCTGATTACCTCTTGTATTATTCTTTGAATTGTGCTATAATCGTTCATGGAAAACTCCTTGGGGTATGGTTTTTGTTTGTGTGGTAACTTCATTATACCATATTTCCCTTGGGGTTTTCCGCTTTTTTACACTTTGTTCACTCTATTCAACACACATGATATGGACATCATTCCTTCCGATCTTTCTACATACAGCGGTGAAGCAAGAAAACTTCTGGAAGATCTGCAGAGCCGAAACGAGCGAATGTTTCTTGTAACCGTGCTGATGATGAACACGGCGCAGACCAAGCAGAAGCTCGACAACCTCATTTTCCACACGGCGGGAATCGCACAGAAATATAACTGTTCGCTTCGCCGCTTGGACTATCAGCAGGAGCCGGGAATGATGAGCTGTGTTCCCCTCGGCAAGAATTACATTCCCATCAACCGAGCCTTGACCACAACGGCAGCCGCTATCTTTGTTCCGTTCACCACGCAGGAGCTTTTCCAGGATGGCGAAGCTCTCTACTACGATCTGAACGGCGTGTCAAACAACATGATTATGGTTGACCGTTAAAAGCTCAAAAATCCAAACGGACTGATTCTCGGTACGCCCGGTTCGGGTAAGCCCTTCTCGGCAAAGAGAGAAATGACAAACGTCTTTCTTGTCACCAATGACGATATTATCGTCTGCGATCCGGAGGGCGAGTATTATCCTCTGATCAACAAGATGCAGGGACAGGTCATCCGTATTTCTCCCCCAAGTAAGGACTATGTGAACCCGATGGACATCAATCTGGACTACTCAGACGATGAAAATCCGCTTGCGCTGAAAAGCGATTTTATCCTTTCCTTGTGTGAGTTGATTACATAAGTGACTCAAAGGGGTCTGGTATTTCCGATGGAAATTCGGTGCGATTTAGGCACTCAAAACACCGTCATTTTTATCATAAGTTGCACAAAAAATCAGCATGTTTTAGATGTATTTCTTTGTGCAGTTTATGACAAAATTCAGACTTTGTCTGTCGCCGGCTCAAAGGGATTCCCACTATTCACCGAACACAAAACCAATCTCTGCGAGCATAGAAACTTTCTCAGCAGCCAGCTTGTTGCTCATACTCTGCCGTTTCTGGTTGCGAAGCAATTGACCAGTCTGATATCCATCTGGCGAGACATAATTGGTCAGCCATCTACTGCCGTTCAGTAGTTCCGCATATTCACGGGCATGGTGGAAGCCTTCCATCCATGCCTGCTGTCGGGGATTCCAGATCATACCGATTTTCACCAATCGTTCTGCCTGTTCCCGTGTGAGACAGCGATACTTTGTAGGTTTATTATAGTTACTCCGCTGCTTGGAAATCCAAACACCGAGGTTATATCCATCTGAGCAGATATAACTTACGGGAATATCCAGATCACCATATTCCGCCTTATACTCCAGAAGAGATCATATCCCTGTTTCCATGTAATTTCGGATTTATCTTCCCAACGCATCCCGATGGCATTCAACTGTCCGACCTGACGCTCTGTCAACCGTCCGGAGATATCTCCAGCGTATACCCTGCGCTGGGTCATAAGCCATGTCCCAAGTGAATAACCGTCGCTGGTCTTATATTTCTTAGGCACATCCAAATGCCCGTTCTGCTCGAAAAATTCTTTTGCATACCCATACATGACATCCCACGGTGCAGTCAGCATATCGTTCAAACAGTCAAATCGCTTTGAATGCCTGAAAGGCTTTCGAAGCAGACGGGTCTTCTGTATAAACGGTATATACATGCGGATGTTTGTCCACTTTATCGAACCACTCTGCATGAAATTTCATCTCACAGAGGTGTTCATAGTTGGCACAGAAAATGATATACTTCTCTGTCCGGTCAATCATGTGACGATCAAAAATATCTTCCAAACCGTCCGCTTTTTACAACGCTCGCCGTAATGCCTCCAGATATTCCTTGGCGGCATCTCGGACAGCTTTGTTTTTCACACGTTTCACTGAGTGTCATCTCGGAAGCAATATTTCCCTCGAACAATTCATCTGCCATATCCCGTTGATTATCAAGATGAGGATTGAAAAATCACTCGATTTTTCTACACATTTAATGAATTATATTATATCATGGATTCCTTTTCCTGTCAACGACCATATGTTCAAAAAAGGTATACCTTTTTGAACATTTTTCATTATTTTTTGACTGTTTGTTGGATACCATATTTTCCTGACTTATCCATGCACAAAATGTATTGTGTGATATTCCGAGCCGCCGTGAAGCTTCTCTGCCGGATATTTCTCCATTCTTCCATTTCCTGCAAACCTCTGAATATCTGAATAATTATCCGGCTTCAGTTTTTTGACAAGTTTGCAATACAGAGGGCATTCAAAATCCTTTCCGGACTGTTTTTCAACTACAATATTCTTTTCTTCTACTCCAAATTCCTTCATGGCGATTACCTGCCTGTCTTCATTCTGTTCCCGGGTACTTACCCGGATATATGCATATGTCTGCATTGTTGTTTCCTCCTCAACTAAGATGCCTATATTGTACTGCTGAAAGGAAACCCTGTGGTGACGCTGTGCCAGAAACAAAAAACGGAAATGTTCCTCGCGGTGGAAATCATCGTTCCGAAACATTCCCGTTTTTCCCTCTCACAGAACATTGTCAATGATCTCTCGGACAATTCTTCGTATCTTCCGTGCCATGCTGAGTCACCGTACATACTTGCCGAGTTTACGTTTGCTCTCTTCCGGTGTGCGTTTTTCCGGCAAACTCACAAACCATAGACAACCATTGTTCGATGTAATCATGAAGATTGTCGATATTACGTTCTTTCATGCCGGAACTCCTTCATAACATGATGAAAGATATATATTATTTCCTACCTTGGTGAAATACTATCTGTTTTGTATTTCTATATTTGATGAACCGGAATTGCACAGACTATCTCCATTTTATCCCGGATAAAAAGTTTTTGAAGGGGTTTGGGGGAACTTTTCTCAAAAAGTTCCCCCAAGTCTGTTTCCACGAAAAGTAAATGCTGTTGCCGTGTCAAAGTGCCGCTAATATCTTGCTATTTCCCGGAATCTATGCTATAATATTTTCATTCAGAATTATCCGGTGCTGATAATTATTTTAATTTATAACTACAAAAAGGAGAATCCCAATGATCAGAGTACTTGTATGGTGCGAACATGAACAGGACCGTCTTCAGGAGGATGTAAAAGCGGCATATCCCGAGTATATGCACAATGCGATCGCTGACTTTCTGAAGGAAGACCCGAACCTCGACGTAAAAACCGCAACGCTTCAGGACGATCCCGAAACCTGCGGCATCACGGACGAAGTTCTGGCCGACACGGACGTTATTCTTTGGTGGGGACATATCCGTCACCACGACGTTCCCGATGCCGTTGCCGAAAAGGTTCAGAAATTCGTTCTGAACGGCGGCGGTTTTATTCCGCTTCATTCCGCACACTTCTGCAAGCCGTTTATCCGTCTGATGGGTACCACCTGCGGTCTGCGTGTTGACGGTTTCGGCAAGCACGTCATCAACTGCGTCCGTCCCGGTCATCCGATCACCAAGGGCGTTCCCGAAGAATTTTCACTCCCGACAGAAGAACGGTTCATCGAGTTCTACGATGTTCCCCAGCCCGACGAACTGATTTATGTCACCGGTTATGAAACCGGCCGGCTGTTCCGCTCCGGCTGTGCTTATTTCAGAGGAAGAGGAAAGGTATTCTACTTCCAGCCCGGACACGAAACCAATCCCACCTACAGAGACAAGAACGTGCAGACCGTTATCCGCAACGCGGTTTACTGGGCTGCTCCGTGCAAAGACTGACAGAAACAGCAAAATTCCCCGTCAGGATCGTTTTCCATCCTGACGGGGATTTGTTTCTGCCGTCTATCGTTTATTTTACAGCAGATTGATACACAGCAGTGCCGCAAACGCCGTACCGATTCCGACGAGACACCGCAGTGTGATGCGTTCTCCGAAGAAAATCGCACACATCAGCATGGACAGCACCAGTGCGCCCCCCTGCATCAGCGGATAGAGCTGGGACGATGTAAGATATCCCGCCGCCATCGTGGAAAACAGCGAGTGCAGGAACAGGCACAGCGACATGATGACCACATAGACCGCCAGTTTCCGTACAATGGTACGCTGCGCGGACGGATCTGCGGGAGCCGATTTTTTATGAACCGCCAGCCAGCAGAACAGCAGAACGGCGGCAGAGATCACATAAGTATAGAAATTGTACACCGACACATCGGCGGTACTCCGGTACTGAAACCACTTCTGCGAAAACGAGGTCACGCCGTTGGAAAATCCGCAGACGGTCAGCAGAAGGAGAGAACCCGGCGTCAGTTTAGATTTTCCGATTGTCCGGTTATAGGTACACATAATATATGCGGCGGCTGTCAGCAGAAGGATTCCCGCAATCTGATTCCAGCGTACCGCTTCATCAAAGAAAATGCGGCAGGCGATCACCGGTACGATCACGCCGAGCGTCGGAAAAATATCCACCATCATATAGGCACCCGTCCGGACAGCGGCAAGCCATGTGACAACGAACACAGAGGTGGAAATGCCGCTCACCGCAGAAATCAGCAGGGTCGGAGAATCCACGGCAAGCGATGCCGCAGAACCGGTATATGCCAATACGAACAGCAGACCGATCGGAATGCAGATCAGCATCCGCACCGCGTTGAACAGCATGGCATCCGGAAACGATGCGATCAGACCGCTGGTTTTTTTGCCGCAGAATCCTTTGGTAATCCCGCAGGTCAGAGCCAGAAGAATAAACAGATACCCCATAGTAGTCTTTTCCTCCCATTTGTCTATCGGTCTCATTATAGTTTTTTCCTCACGATCTGTCAAGCACCAAATCCTTTTTTTTTCGACACAAAAGTCTGTTTTTTGTGAAATGTCTCTTGCATATTGCCGAAAAATGAGTATAATCTGAAGTATGAATATGTTGAACCCATGCAAAACATCCGAAAAAGGAGACAAACGTATGAAAAAAATCACCTATGATAAGAAATCCGCATGGGAGATTCTTTACTCCCGCTACGAAGGAATGCAGGCAAAGGCAATGCAGCTTCTGTCCGCGGAGGTCGGCTACCGGGTCACACGCGATCCGGGCGTTTATACCCTGTATGTCCTTCCCTGCCGCAAGGAAACGGAAGTGCTTCCGGAAAAGTGCGCGATCGTGATCGGTCTCAGAGAAGAAAGCAGACTGCTCCGGATGTACATCCGTGAAGACGAAGTTCCGGAAAACGGCTACTGCATCCGCGTGATGAAAAATCCGGCCGATCCCGCATACAACTGGATTCTGATTGCCGGTGCCGACGATCAGGCTCTGTATTACGGTGCGGTGGATTTTCTCGATCACTATCTCGTTCAGCATTCCCACTACCCGATGTGCGACAACAACGAAACGCTGGATTTTGAACTGTCCGACAGCACGCACATCTCCGCGCCGCAGACCCAGCGCCGCATGATTTTCACATGGGGACATCCGATCAACGATTACCGCCTGTTCATGCGGAATATGGCGCGTCTGAAACTCAACGAAGTCATCATCTGGAACGATTTCTGTCCCGTCAATGCGAAGGAAATCACCGAATACGCCCACGAATGGGGCATCCGCGTGATCTGGGGCTTTGCATGGGGATGGATCGACGGCTGCGGCAAGATCAAGAGCATCGACGACGATTATCTCGCGGCGGTCAAGCAGTCGGTTCTCGACCGGTTTGAAGCGGAATACGCTCCTCTCGGCGTGGACGGCATCTACTTCCAGTCCTTTACCGAGCGCGGAGATTCCGAAATCGCCGGACGTTCGATTGCCGAAACGGTCGTGAAACTGGTCAACGATACGTCGGCGGAACTGTTTGCGCGGTATCCCGGCCTCCAGATTCAGTTCGGTCTGCACGCCGATTCCGTCCGCAATCATCCCGAAGAAATCGCAAAAACCGATCCGCGTGTGGAAATCATCTGGGAAAACCACGATGCCTTCCCGCTGAATTCCGAACCGGATTTCCAGTGCGAAAACGCCTTTGAAAAAACGGCGGATTTCATCCGTACGATTCTGTCCATGCGTCCCGGCGCAAAGGTCGGCATCCTCTACAAGGGATACTGCACGCTCGACTGGAGCAAGTTCGCGTACCAGCGCGGCCCGTTCCTGCTCGGCGAAGCACATCCGCGTCTGATCGCCCACGATACCGCGCTCCGTGCCCAGAGATGGCGGTTCCTGCAGGGACAGTGGATGCAGTACGGCGGTTCCGCACAGAAAATGACGCAGCTCATCCATGAACTCGATCCCGAAGGAAAGGTCGCTCTCGGTATGGCGGGGATGTTCGACGACGGCATCTGGTTCCCCGAAGCGGTTACGTCGCATATGTTCTGGAATTCGGACGGCACTTACGAACGCACCATGCGCGAAGTTTCCGCGCGCACCTGCCTGCGGATGTAACGCATTCCTCGGAAAATCCTCAAATTCTACATTAAACATATAAGGAGATACCGTTATGAAAAGAAAATGTCTGGCACTGCTTCTGGCTCTCCTTCTGCTGCTTCCGGGCTGCGGCAGTGAGCCTGCAAGTGAAAACGATCCTTCGGTTCCGGCTCCTGCGGCAGACGTACAGGAAGAAACCGCCGAAGAAAAAGTCCCCGAAGAAACCGACATTCTGGAAGCGATGCCGGATTCCGATCTGGGAGGAAAAGTATTCCGGATGCTCGGCGTCAGCTATCCCACGCGCCGGAATTTCCCGGCGGAAGAAGATGCCGGTGAAATTGTCAACGATGCACTGGCTAAGCGCGATCTTGATGTCTGCGAACGTCTGAACATCGTGATCCAGACTCAGGCGGAACCGGATGCCGCCACAGTACTGAAAATCGTCAGCGACAGCGTCGTTGCCGGCGATGACCTCTGTGATGTCATCATTTCCGACATTGCAAGCTCGCTCATCAATCTGATGAACAGCAAGTCCCTGTACGACCTTCGTCAGATGAACAATCTTTCCCTGCAGGAAAAATGGTGGTCTTACGGGATGTACGAAAATGCGACCATCGGCGGAAAACAGTATATCACCATGGGGGACATTTCCCCGATGAAATACTACGCGCCGTACTGTCTGGCGTATAACCAGAAGCTGGCAAAGGACTATGGTCACAGCGATCTGTACGAAGAAGTCCTGACCGGCAAGTGGACAATCGACCTGTTCAACTCCATGCTGAAGGATGTCAACCGTGACCTCGACGGGGACGGCGATATCGACGACCTTGACTTCCACGGTTATGCACACGTTCCGACCGACATTACGGCATGGGCGCACTACACCGGCGCGGGTCAGGTACTGTCCACGGTGGACAAGGACGGAATGATCGTCATCCCGATCGGAAGCGACACGTCCGTGAGCGTCATTGAAACGCTGACGGAAATCCTCGGCTACTCGCCGAATCTTTCCATGGGCAACGTGACGATGGATATGTTCGTCGAAGACCGCGCCCTGTTCTACGGCAACTCCTACTCCGGCATCATCGCCAACTTCCGCGATATGGAAAGCGACTTCTCGGTCATTCCCACACCGAAGTACAACGAACAGCAGGATCAGTATTACAGCTTCATCAACACCTGGTGTCTCGGCGGCGTCGCGGTTCCGGTGACCTGTACGGATACGGACAACATCGGTCTGATTATGGAAACGCTGTGCCGCGCATCCTATCTGGAAGTCCGTCCGGCTCTGTATGAAACCACAATCAAGTCCAAGGTTGCCCGGAACGAAGAAAACGGTCAAATTCTGGACATCATCTTTGACAGCACCTACATCGACTGCAACGGTCTGTTCAATATCGGGGATTCCGCATCGGTTGTCTGCAACGCGATCCTCGGCAGAGCGGAATTTGCGTCCTCGTATGCTGCCGCACAGAAGAAAATCAATAAGAGTATCGAAAAACTCATGGAACTCGGTCGGTAAAAGGGCTCGGTTTTCCCAAAAGGATGTCCTCCCCCCAAAAAAAGCATGACAGAAAGCCATACCGTCAGAAAGAAAGAAATAAAATTCAAGAAAGCGAAACGATCAATCCATTGAAGATTTATCGCTTCGCTTTCTTAATTTTCACGCCGGATCATCGTCTACTTCACTTTTTTCTCTTTCACCATGCATTCCTTGTCCTAGAATGCAATTCCGTAGGTGCGAATTTCCCGGAAACGGTACCGCCGCAGAACGGCTGTGTAGTCCCTCTCCTCGATCTGCCGCAGAGCTTCGTCGCACAGCTCTTCCATATTTCCGTCACGGCAGTTCTTGATTTCGATCACGATCCCGTGGCTTTTGTCCAGTACTTCGATCAGGATGTCATTCCGTCCCTTTCCCGGTTTCTTTGTACCGAAGGTGGACATTTCATAGTCGTACAGGATCTGCCCCGCATACATGGCGAAGAGTTCATCGTTATCCGGCAGATCGCTTTCCGTTACATAGGTCTGTGTGACAACAGACCGCGGTTCTGCTGCTTCTTCTGCCCAAGCCATACCCGACAAAAGCCCCGCCACCATGACGATGGTGAGAAGCATCCACAAAATCCGTTTTTTCATATAGTTTTCTCCTTGATGTAAATTCAAGTCTTTGGTGTTCTGTCTATGTATCTCTGCATTCCCCGTTATTCCCTGTTATTCCCTTTGCCGCAGATGAAACGGTTTACGCAGACATAACCGTTGTTTGCAGTAAAATAGTCCGGTTTGACTATGTCCGGGGATAAGTAAAGAGAAATAGAAAAAACGCCTCTGTCAAGGTGTAATACCTTACAGAGGCGTGATCTTTATGGAATCAGGTTCGTCAGCCGGTTTATCCGCGGCGTAATCAATGGGGTATTCCGGTACACCTAAGGAGTTCCGTAAGTATATCCCCACTCATACGTCATCAGCAGGGCGTAATCCGCCGCTTCACCCAGCGCACGGTAATCGTGTCCCTGATACAGAAGCCCCTGCTGGTCCGCACTGTACTTCGGTGCCAGTGCCACAAATACAGAGTAATCCTCCCCCACTGCGGCATTCAGTTCCGCGACAAACGCTGCATAATCATCCGCATTCTCCGCCGGAACGTACTCGAAGTCCACGTCCAGTCCCCCGTATCCCTTTTCGCGGAGCGTGTTCACCACACTTTCCACCAACGCCGTACGCAGAGCCGGATTCCCCAGAATGTTCGCCGCACGTTCACTCGAAAACGTTCCCCTCTCCGTCACGGAGGTCAGAACGAGCAGCGGAACCGTCCGGTATTCCCTTGCCAGTGCAATCAGCTCCGTATCGTCTCCTGCCGGAGGAATCAGTGTACCTTCTTCCGTGATTCCGTAGGAAAAAACGGACAGATACGTCAGGTACGGCAGTGTCCGCCGCAGTACATCCCGGTCAATGGACGTATAGGCGTACCCGTTCAGCGAAATTTCACCGAGCGGCGGCGTTTCGTAGAAAATGTTCAGCACCTGCCCGGGATATACCGTCGGCTTACCGTCCAGAATCGGATTGTTCCGGTACAGATCGAGCAGCGTCGTCCCGTAGCGTGCCGCAATGCCGGACAGCGTTTCCCCGCCCCGCACCGTATGCGTCACCGTAGGAAACTGGATAACAAGGTCTTGCCCGACCGTAAGCCGGCTCGGATTTTCGAGCAGATTATCCGTGATAATCCGCGACGGCGGAATACTGTACTCCCTTGCGATCGAATAAACGCTGTCTCCGCTTTTCACGGTATGAATGGTCATAAAAAAATCCCCCTCACGTTTTCGGAATATACTTCCAGTATATGCAGAAACGTGAGGGAAGTTTCTTTTTCTCCCGGCTTCGCGGAACAATCAGCCGCAGAGTATGATAATGATCTGTCCGATCGGGTAAAACCACCAGATCGCGTCCTGCAATGCCGGTGTACTGTACCCCATCAGACGGTCAATCCCGATGATGTAGTCGGAAATAAAGAACGACAGTGCGCCGAGTGCCGCCAACGACCGTACACTCCGGATCGACCACGAATAGGAAAAAATCGTCGCACACGCCAGCCCGATGATGCACATATACGACAGACAAAGAACATACATGGCAACGCTCGCGTTCTTGTCACGCAGAGACAGAACGGTGACGATCATCCCCGCAAGGAGGATCACGCCGACCGCCGTCCAGAAACCGGGGTTGATATAGCGGAATCCTTGTTCGCGGATCAGCGTAAGATAGCCGCCTGTGTACAGAAAATGCGCGATGATGAAGAATCCCGCACCCACAAAAAAGTACGGGACGGGCATCTTGTCCCCGATCCCCCGGAAATTCATCAGGACAATGTCCCCCATACTTGACATCAGCATCGCTGCCAGACACCACCAGCGGTCTTTCGTCCGGAAGCAAACCGCAAGCACCAGTGCCAAAAGGGACATCAGAATTGTCAGAACAAACGATCCCGGCAAACCAAACCAGCGAAAAAAGTGATTCATAAATACTCCATATACTCAAAATCTGCACTTACCCTGTCATCTCATATCGTATAAAAGTTTTTGAAGATGGGGTTCGGGGAAGAAACTTTTTCCAAAAAGTTTCTTCCCCGAGAAACACAATTTTATCTCATTTCCCCGTCGGCCTGCTTGAGCTTTTCGATGATGGGGAGCTGCTGAGGACATACGCCTTCGCAGGCACCGCATTCGATGCACTTGTCAGCCGCGTGGTTGTCCGCGATAACCTTCTTGTAACGGCCGTTTTCCTTCAGATTCATGCCATAAAGGTTCAGGTCGTTCCAGACCGAGAAGATGCGCGGGATGTCCACGTCGTTCGGACACGGCATACAGTAACGGCAGCCCGTGCAGCCGATCTTCGTACGGCTGTTGTATGCGTCGCGTACCTTGGCGATCAGGTCTTCTTCCTCTGCCGTCATGCAGCCGACTTCGCAGCGGTCGAAAATCGCAAGGTTGTCTTCGCACTGTTCCATGCTCGTCACGCCGGAAAGAACCGTTGCCACTTCCGGCTGACTGCACAGCCAGCGGAACGCCCATTCCACGGGAGAACGCTTGACCGGGAACGCATCGTACAGAGCCTGTACATTGTCCGGAGCCTTTGCCAGCTTGCCGCCGAGCAGACCTTCCATAATGACCACCGGAATGCCCTTGCTGCCCGCATACTGCATTCCCTTCAGGGTCGCCTGATTGTCGATATCCATGTAGTTCATCTGAATCTGGCACATATCCCAGTCGTAGGAATCCAGAATGTCGATAAAGGTATCGTAACCGTCGTGGAAGGAGAAGCACGCGTACTTGATCTTGCCGGACGCCTTCGCCTTGTCGAGGAATTCACGGATGCCGAGATCGCGTACCTTTTCCCAGCTTCCCTTGTTCAGCGCGTGAACGAGGTAGAAGTCGATGCAGTCGGTCTCGAGATTCGCAAGCTGCTGTGCAAGGAGCTTGTCCATGTCTTCGCGGGTGTTGCACGCCCACGTCGGGAGCTTGGTCGCAATGTATACCTTTTCGCGGTAGCCGTCGCGCAGCGCGTGTGCGAGAGCCATTTCGTTCTTCTGTCCGGAATATACATACGCGGTGTCCACATAGTTCACGCCGCTGTCGATCGCATGACGGATGACGGGAGTGGAAACGGATTCATCGACCACATCCACGCCTTCTTCGTTCTTGACCATCGGGAACCGCATACATCCCATACCGAACGCCGATACCTCGATGCCGAGCTTTCCCATCTTTCTGTACTTCATAAATAATCTCCAATCTGTGCATAAAATTCACATAATAACATTTTACCCGTAAAATCACATTTTGTCAAGATATTTTTAAATTTTAAATCCGCAAATTTAATTTTTGTGAATTCTGCAAAAAAAGATACGGCAGAAAACCAATGCTTTCCGCCGTATGGAATCAATTTTCCGCAAACAGATTTTCCAGGTAAACCGTATCCACGCCGAACGTGATCGCCTTGTAGGTGTATTCCCCAATCACATACGACGAGCCGGACAGAACATAAATCACCGTGTCGCCGTCCAGTGCATGGAACGTCACCGTGAACAGCGGTTCGTCCGCCGCAACGCCGTTCCCCTTCTTCCGGGTACACTGAACCCCTTCAAACATCATCCGGATATTGTCCTGCATATCCGGATCGGTGTATTCGATGCTTTCGCCGGTCGCACCGTTCGTGACCGTCACCTTTTCGACGTGCGGATACTGCGTGGTAATGTCTATCAGTTCCGGAATTACCTCGTCCAGAAAAATATCCGACGCACATCCCGTCAGGCAAAGTACCGCCAGCAGAACCGTCAGCAGAATTCTGAAATTTCGTTTCATAAGCGTCCTCCTCGTTTTTTGTTCTACAAACATTATACAATAGATCGTCTTCCATTGCAAGAGAAAAAACGCAAATTTTCAAAAAATTCTGTTTTCTTTGCCATTCGTTTATGCTATAATTAAATGTAGAAAAACTTGTCAAAGGATACGTTATGAAGAAATTTCTGATTATTGACGGCAACAGCATCGTCAACCGCGCGTTCTACGGGATTCGGCCGCTGTCCACAAAAGACGGTCTGCCCACCAACGCCGTGTACGGCCTGCTGACCATTCTGAAAAAGCATCTCGACGCGCTCGAACCGGATTATATCGCCTGCGCGTTCGACGTGCATCAGCCGACCTTCCGCCATCTCTCCTACGCCGACTACAAGGGCAACCGCAAGGGGATGCCCGACGAACTCAAGGCGCAGATGCCCTACGCCAAGCGCGCCGTCGCGGGACTCGGCTTTCAGGTGATCGAATGTCCCGGCTACGAAGCGGACGACGTGATCGGTACCTCCGCCGCGCTTGCCGCTGAACAGGGCGATATCGAAACCTACATTCTCACCGGCGACCGCGACTCTCTCCAGCTCATCGACAAAACAACAACCGTAATTTTGGCAAAAACCAAAGAGGATGTCCTGTTCACCGAAGAAAAATTCGCCGAAGAATACGGCATCACGCCCGGTCAGTTCGTGGACGTGAAAGCTCTCATGGGCGATTCGTCCGACAATATCCCCGGTGTCGCGGGCATCGGCGAAAAGACCGCGCTGAAGCTCATCCAGACCGCCGGTTCCCTCGACGCACTCTACGGCGACCGTGAAAACAATTATTTCAAGCAGACCGCTGGAACGGTCAAAAAACTCGACGCGGGCCGCGACAACGCGTACCTCTCCCGCGATCTTGCGCTCATCCGCCGTGACGCGCCGATTCTGTCCGCCGATGAACTGTTTCAGGCACGTCCGGTAGACAAGGCCGCCCTCATCGACCTGTTCGGCGAACTGGAATTCACCGGCATGACCAAGCGGTTCGGACTGGACGAGGACGAAAAGGAAGCGGAAGCCGTCCCGGAAACCGCCGTCACGGAAGTGGAATCCATCGCCGGACGGATATTTGATGCTCCGGCGGCAGTCGTCTATGACGCGGAATCCGGACAGGTCACGCTCTTTGACGGAAACGAAACCTTCGTCTGCCGGAACGCTGTGCCGGACGATGTGACCGCGTTCCTGCGCGCCAACAAAATTCTCTGCCACGATTTCAAGGGACTTCTCCGTACCCTGCACATCTGCGGCGATGATATCGACTGCGTATACGACACCATGCTGGCGGCGTACCTGCTCAATTCCGGCGGCGGCAAGTTCGGCTTGAACATCGTTGCGGAACAGTATCTGAAAATCAGCGAAATCAAAGCAGATGAAGCGGCGCATACCGTCTTCCGTCTGTACGAAATAACCGCGCCGATGCTTGAAGAAACCGGCATGACCGCGCTCATGCACGATATCGAAATTCCGCTGTCGAAGGTTCTCGCATCCATGGAGGAAACCGGTTTCAAGATCAATCCGGTCGGCATCAAGCAGTACGCGGACGACCTGTTTGTCGCGGAAAACGCGCTTGCCGACGCGATCTGGATGCAGGCGGGACATGAGTTCAACATCAACTCCCCGAAACAGCTCGGCGAAGTCCTGTTCGAGGAAATCGGACTTCCGTCCGGCAAGAAGACCAAGACCGGCTATTCCACCGATGCGGAAACCCTCGAGGAACTCCGCCCGTATCACACGATCATCGGCGATATCCTGCTGTACCGTCAGACCGCCAAGCTGCGCGGCACCTACGGCGACCCGCTGATTGCCTTTGCCGACGAAAACGGCCGGATTCACACGAAGCTCAATCAGGTCGGTACGGCGACGGGACGTCTGGCGTCGAGCGACCCGAATTTACAGAATATTCCTGTCCGTGCGGAACTGGGGCGCGAACTGCGGAAATATTTCATTGCGGAGGACGGTTATGTCCTCGTGGATGCGGACTATTCCCAGATCGAACTGCGCCTGCTCGCGGCACTGTCCGAGGATAAAACCATGAGCGAAGCCTTCATCAACGGGTACGATATCCACACCGCCGTTGCCGCACAGGTATTCGGCGTGGACGAGGACGACGTAACGCCCGAACTGCGCCGCCGTGCGAAGGCGGTCAACTTCGGCATCGTCTACGGCATCGGGGAATTCTCCCTCTCGAAAGACCTCGGCATCACCCGCCGTCAGGCGAAGGAGTACATCGACAATTATCTGCGGACATATTACGGCGTAGACGCCTATCTGAAGCAGACCGTCGAAACGGCGAAGGAACAGGGGTACACGACCACCCTGTTCGGACGGCGGCGGTACATTCCGGAACTGAAATCGACCAACCGGAACCTGCGCGCGTTCGGCGAACGGGTGGCGATGAACAGCCCGATTCAGGGAACGGCGGCGGATGTCATCAAGATTGCGATGATCCGCGTGAGCAAGGCTCTGAAGGAAGCCGGAATCGACGCGCGGCTGATTATGCAGGTACACGATGAACTGATCGTGGAGGCAAAGGAAGACTGTGCGGATGCAGCGGCGGAAATTCTTGTGCGCGAGATGGAGAATGCCGTGAAGACGGCTGTTCCGCTGACAGCAGACTGCGGAATGGGGACGAGCTGGTACGAAGCGAAATAGCTAATAGCTAAGAGTGAATAGTGAATAACTATAAAAAATCACCGTCTTTGCAAACGGTGATTTTTTATCGCTCATTTTCTCACAATCGCTTCGACCATACGGATATCATGCACCTCGTTCCGCTCGTCCGTGATCTTCGCAAATCCGCGGTAGCTCCAGACCGCGCGGCCGATGCCGTATTCCAGACAGAGGTCGGCGACATCGTTGTACCAGCGCACCGCCGAATCGTCGTCACAGTTCGCAATCGCGCCGTATTCGCCGAGGTACAGCGGCCGCTTGTTCGTTTCGATGAATTCCGCCGCCGGTGCGAAGATTCTGCGGAGGTAATCCTTACCGACCGTGCCGCCGCGTTCCATCTGCGCGGGAAGCTGTCCGCCGTAATACTCCAGATGATCGTCCGCCGCGAAGGGGTAAGTGACCGGCTTGGTATACTTCACATGATTCGGAATCCACGACGCCCGCTGATGCGAGAAGATGAACGGCTCGTACATGTGGAACGTGTAGACGATGTTCGGGTTGTCCGTCACATAGAGATTTTTCAGTTCCCAGACGGAATTCCACTTGTTCCCGCCGACGATCACCTTCCGGTCGGGCGTGACCGCGTGAATCGCCGCCGCAGTTTCCTGCCAGAGCGCATTCCACGGGTCGGAATTGTCCCAGACCAGCTCATTCAGCAGTTCAAACCGGAGGTTTTCGCCCTCGTCCGCGTAACGGTCTGCAAAATTCTTCCAGATATTGATGTAGCGGGTCTTGCTCTCGATGTTCGTGAACAGGTCGTTCTTTTCGCCGTTGCCGAAGAAGAAGCCGGGCGCGTGATGCAGGTCGAGAACGACGTTGATGCCGTATTTCTTCTCCCATGCGATGGTGTTGTCAACGTATTTCAGACCGCTTTCCAGATACACGCCGGGATTGTCGTCCTTTTCGAAGATAAAATAGTCTACCGGCAGACGGACGTGGTCAACGCCCCACTCTGCCATCCGTGCGAAATCGGGTTCGGTGATGTAGGTGTCCCAGTGTTCCGCACCCTTTCTGCCGTACTGGGAAATCCAGTGGCCGAGATTGCATCCCGCCATATAACCGTTCATGGTGTACATAAAATCTCTCCTTTCGCAAACAATCTGCACAAACTCAATTATTTTTCATAGACTGAAGTTTTTTGGAAGGGGTTTGGGGAAACCGAGTTCGCATAGCGAACCTCGCTTTTTCCAAAAAAGGTTTCCCCAAGTCTCATTCATACATCGCGTCGATCCGGTCGGTGTATTCCTTCCATACCTGCGACAGGGCCGCGAGGTCATCCTTGCTGAAGCCGAACGACGGAAGGGGCGTTACGCAGTAGATGTCCGGAATGCCCGTCTGCGGCTGCTTGAGCATCCAGCGCATCGTGTCGCGGCGGGTGTTGAATCCGGCGTTGTCGGTGTCGAGCAGTGTGCCGGGCATGGCAATGCGGAACATCTTCGCGCGGAATTCGAGGTCTTCGCCGCAGAAACGGTTCTTGCCGTCATAGTCGTGGAGTCTGCCGTGGTCGCAGATGTGCGCGAAATACGGATGGCACGGGCTGCAGTTGATGATTGCGTGCGGCTTGATCTTCTTCGCGGTCGTGTAGATGTGTTCCATGAATTCGTACAGGAGTTCCACGCCGTACTTGCCGGAATAGGTCTTCATTTCGCGGCCGATCGGAATCTGGAACGCATAGTCGATCTTGATGCCGTCGCAATCGTAGCATCCCTCGTCGGACGAGAAAATGCGGTAGAGTGCATCGTCGAGAACCTTGAGGAAGTACGGATGCGAAACGTCAATGCGCTTGCCGCTGCGCTCGGTGGTTACGCAGGCTTCGTCGCAGTCCAGTCCGTCCGGGTCGAAAATCTTGAACCACAGCATCGTGTGAATTCCTTCGGCATGGCGGCGGTCAACGAACGCGCGCAGATCGGGGAATTTGTCCGGGTCGGCAATGTCGATGGCGTAATTTTTCTGCCATTTGTCGTCGATGATGAGACAGCGCGGGTACAGTCCGGCTTCGTGCATCCGCTGGATGTAGTCTTCGTAAACGTCCTCGCACGCGAGATCGACCGGGCCGATGTTCCTGTCGTAATACCGCGCGAACTGTTCGATCCATCCGCAGGCGATCGGGCCGTGCCAGAACTTCGGCGGAAGCTGCGCTTTCTTCACCTTCGCAATGCCGGAGCCGAAATAGTAGTCCGTGTACTTCTTCATTGCGTCAAATTCGTCGTCCGCGCCGTAGCCAACGATGTGCGGAGCCGTCCACTCTCCGTCAACGGCGGTGTGTCCGTCCTGATCGGTTGAAAGATAGAACGTGCTCTTCCAGTTGTGCTGACCGGCAGGATTGTAGGTGAACGAGTTGAAATTGTGTTCGCCGCGTTCCGCCGCCAGACCGAGAGCGAGCTGACGTGCCAGACCTTCGCACCGGAATGCGTAGCAGAACATGGGCGGAACCATCAGCACCGACCAGCGGTAGCACTTCTGGGATGCCTTGAAATAATAATCTTCCTCATTGTACCACGAAATGCACGGGTTGAAGCCCCACTGGAATTCGTAATCGCTTCCGTGACCGGGTTCGGCGGCATTTCCGGTGAAGTAGTCCACGCCGTCCACGCGGCCGTGACCTTTCACGCTCACCTTATAGATAAACCGGAGCGGCGTACATTCGAGGGTGTAGGTTTTTTCCTCCCAGAGGGAGCTTTTGCCCTTCCATGTGAAGAACATATTGCCGTTCACTTCCTCCGCAGAGACGAGGTCGGGGATGTCCGGTTCCTCGTCACGGATGGTTTTGAGATCGTCCGAGGTCTGATGTACTGCCGAACGAACGTCCAGTCCGGCAACCGCGCATCCGTCGAGGATTACATTGATCTTCGCGCCGTCGATTTCCAGTTCATACGCGAGCTTTTTGATGTTGTACATACGTTTCTCCCTTGCAGTTTTCACGCAGATATGGTATAATTCGTTAAGAAAATTATATCTTATTTTTTCATGGATTGATATTAGCAAACATACCAAAATAATCGGTTGGATTTTGTTGATGATCCATAAAACTCAGAAAGGACAGGACATTATCATTTGAAAAATCTGTTCAAGTATCTCAAATCCTACACGCTGGAAGCGATCCTCGGGCCGCTGTTCAAGCTGCTGGAAGCCATGTTCGAGCTGTTCGTGCCGCTCGTCGTCGCGGACATCATCGACCGGGGGATTGCCGCCGGGGACAAGTCCTACATCGTCGGACGTTCCCTCATTCTGGTTGCGCTCGGCATCATCGGGCTGGTCTGCTCGCTGACGGCACAGTATTTCGCGGCACGCGCCGCTGTCGGCAGTTCGTGCAGCATCCGCCGCGCACTGTATGAGCATATCCAGAAGCTCTCCTTCTCCGATATCGACCGCGCGGGTATCCCGACCCTCATCACCCGTCTGACGGGCGACGTTAATCAGGTGCAGAACGGCATCAACCTTGCTCTTCGTCTGCTTCTCCGTTCGCCGTTCGTCGTCTTCGGTGCGATGGTCATGGCGTTCACGCTGGATGCCAAGGCCGCGCTGATTTTCCTCGCGGTCATCGCCATTCTGTCCGTTGTCGTGTTCGGCATCATTCTCGGTTCCGTTCCGGCATACAAGCGCGTACAGGCGGAACTGGATGCCCTGACCGGCACGACCCGCGAAAGCCTGACCGGTGCGCGTGTGATCCGTGCGTTCGGCATGGAAGACGAAGAAAGCGAGACCTTTGCGGCGCATAATACCGCGCTGAAACAGCGTCAGCAGTTCGCCGGAAAAATCTCCGCGCTGATGAATCCGATGACGTTCGTCATTCTCAATCTCGGCATCGTCGTTCTGCTTCAGGCAGGCGGAAACCGTGTCATGGCGGGTACGCTCCTCACCGGGGAAGTCGTCGCACTCTACAACTATATGACCCAGATTCTCGTCGAACTCATCAAGTTCGCCAACCTCATCATCAGCATCACCAAAGCGATCACCTGTATGCAGCGCATCGACGCGGTGATCCAGACCGAACCGGCGATGTCCTTCAGGGAAACTGCTCCTGCGGAAAACGCATCCGCACCGGTCATCGAATTCCGTTCGGTGTCCGTTCAGTATACGGAAGGCAGCGACCCTGCCCTTTCGGACGTTTCGTTCCGGATCGAACGCGGTCAGACCATCGGCATTATCGGAGGTACCGGCTGCGGCAAGTCCACGCTCGTTTCGCTGATCCCGCGCTTCTATGACACATCGTCCGGCGAAGTTCTCGTGAACGGCGTGAACGTGCGCGATTATCCTGCGGACATTCTCCGCGACAAGATCGGCTATGTTCTCCAGAAGGCATCCCTGTTCAAGGGGACGATCCGCTCCAACCTCCTCTACGGCTCCTCTTCCGCCGGTGACGCAGACATGACCGAAGCCATCGCGTTCGCACAGGGTTCGGATGTCCTCGCGGCAAAGGAAAACGGACTGGATTCCGTTGTCGAACAGGGCGGCCGGAACTTCTCCGGCGGTCAGCGGCAGAGACTGACGATTGCCCGTGCGCTCGTCCGCAAACCGGAAATCCTCATCCTCGACGACAGTGCGTCCGCGCTCGACTTTGCGACCGACGCGGCACTCCGCAAGACCATCCGCAATCTGCCCGAACATCCGACCACGCTGATCGTGTCCCAGCGTACCTCGTCCATCATGGACGCGGATCAGATCATCGTCCTCGATGACGGACACGTTGTGGGCATCGGCAGACACAGCGATCTGCTGGAAACCTGTGAAGTTTACCGTGAAATCTACGAATCTCAATATAAGAAGGAGGCGTGAGGCATGGCAGACAAGAAAACCAAAAAAGTTGACAAAAAAACCGTGCAGCGTCTCGGCGTCTACCTGAAAAAATACACCGTCCTCATCGGGATCACCATTCTCCTTGCGGCGGCGGTCGTCTTCTTCACGCTGTACATCCCCATCCTCTGCGGACGTGCCATCGACTGCATGATCGGCGCAGGCAATGTGGATTTCGAAGGCATTGCCGAAAATCTCACGGGCATCGCGTTCTGCGCGTTTGCGTGCGGCATTCTCCAGTGGATCATGAACTCGGTCAACAACAAAATCACCTATTCCGTGATCTGCGACGTTCGCCGGGATGCGTTTGACACGATCACCGAGCTTCCCCTCTCCTACATTGACAGCCATCCGCACGGCGGGACGGTCAGCCGCGTCATTTCCGACGTGGATCAGTTCGCGGACGGTCTTCTCCTCGGCTTCACGCAGTTGTTCTCCGGCGTGATGACCATCCTCGTCACCCTCGTTTTCATGGTGATGATCCACCCGCTGATCGCGCTGATTGTCGTTCTCCTGACGCCGCTGTCCCTGTTTGTGGCATCGTTCATCGCCAAAAAGACGTTCACGATGTTCAAGCTGCGCTCGGAAACCAACGGCGAACTGACCGCGTTCATCAACGAAACGGTCGGCGGTCAGCAGATCATCCGCGCATTCTCGCAGGAAGACGAAACCCTTGCCACATTCGACGAAATCAATGCCCGGCTGAAAAAATGCTCGCTCCGCGCGATTTTCTTCTCGTCGATCACCAATCCGGCGACCCGTTTCGTGAACAACATCGTCTACGCGGCGGTCTGCCTCACGGGTGCGCT
Organism: Oscillospiraceae bacterium; assembly: GCA_015065295.1. Taxonomy (GTDB): domain Bacteria; phylum Bacillota; class Clostridia; order Oscillospirales; family CAG-272; genus UMGS1696. Next base: position 8,367 of record SVQN01000033.1, on the reverse strand, counting down.
GGCGGTTGTGGCGGGTGCAATGACCATCGGCGGACTGACGAGCTTCCTCGCCTACGCGAACCAGTACACCAAGCCGTTCAACGAAATTTCCGGCGTTATCACCGAGCTCCAGAACGCTCTCGCCTGCGCGGGACGGATTTTCGAGCTGATCGACGAACCGCGCTATACGCCCGATAAGGAAAACGCGCCTGCTCTTACTGATGTAGAAGGAAACATCGACCTCGACAACGTGGAATTCTCCTATACGCCCGACCGCGAACTCATCAAGGGTCTGAACCTTCATGCCAAGCAGGGTCAGCGCATCGCCATTGTCGGTCCGACCGGCTGCGGCAAAACGACGATCATCAACCTGCTCATGCGCTTCTACGACGTAAACGGCGGCACGATCAAAATTGACGGTCAGGAAATCCGCGACGTTCAGCGGAAATCCCTCTGCGGTTCCTACGGGATGGTGCTTCAGGACACATGGCTCCTGCACGGTACCGTCCGCGACAACATCAAAATGGGACGCGAAGCGACCGACGACGAAGTCATCGCAGCGGCAAAAGCGGCACACGCGCACAGTTTCATCCGCCGTCTGCCGAAGGGGTACGATACGGTCATCAGCGACGACGGCGGCGCACTTTCGGCAGGTCAGCGGCAGCTCCTGTGCATCGCGCGCGTAATGCTCGAAATCCCGCCGATGCTGATCCTCGACGAAGCAACGTCGTCCATCGACACCCGTACCGAACTGAAAATCCAGCAGGCGTTCCAGACCCTCATGAAAGGCCGTACGAGCTTCATCGTCGCGCACCGTCTGTCCACGATCAGGGAAGCGGACTGCATCCTCGTCATGAACGCCGGGAAAATCATCGAATCCGGCACACATGACGAACTCCTGAAGAAGGGCGGCTTCTACGCAAAACTCTGGGGCAGCCAGTTTGACACGGCGGATGCCCACTGAATTCCACAAAAAAAGCAGAACGGATATTCTCCGCTCTGCTTTTCTGTTATGATCCGGAATTATTCCAGAATATTCGTCGTGATGTAATCGATGCCCCAAGAAATAAGAAGTTCAGCGCGTGCGGGATCATCCACCGTCCATGCGTTGACTTCGACGCCGGCTGCGTGGCACGCCTTGATGCGGTCTTCGGTCACTTCGGTGTGAACGATATCCAGACCCATGCCGCGTGCCTTGAGCATTTCCGGATAGCTGTCGTCCCACTTGCCGGAGAGGAACTGGCAGTGCTGTTCCGGACGCAGGTTCTTCACGAGGTCGAGGTTGGCGATGTTGAACGCGATGAAGCAGGTGTTGTCGAGATAGCCGTCGAAAATCTGGAGGATATCCTTGATTTCGTCCTGCGTGAAGTTGGACTTCAGTTCCGGTACGCAGAGCTTTTCGTACTTCTTGCAGATTTTCATGTATTCGTACGGCGTACAGAGCATGATTTCGCGGCGGTCGGTCGCACCGTCCTTGTCACGGAGCGTGAGCGCGCGGAGTTCGTACAGCGAAGACTGTTCCATTACCAGGTCAACGTCGCAGATACGTCCGCTGCGGCCGTCGTGGTTGCAGATGTAGCTGCTGTCGGCGGTTCTCCAGATGTCGGTTTCCACACCGGCGTAGGTACGGTTGCCCGCTGCAATGAACGCAGCTGCCGTATTTTCGGTTTCGAGACCGCTGCATCCGCGGTGAGCGACAAACTTGGTATTGCCCTTGTTCGGGATTTTGATGGTGTTGCTTGCCATGGGGATTCTCCTTTGTATGTGAATTTTTTATATAGACAGTAAATCCGTCCGATAACCGTTCCAATATTCGTAGGGACACGGCGTGCCGTGTCCGTCGATCAATTTGAAAAAACGACATTTTGTCGGAAACCCATCCAAATCGGACATTTTTCACTAAATATACTCTGTTCAAATCCTTTGGCGGACACGGCACGCCGTGTCCCTACAGAATTACGTCAGATCATCGAACATATCAAGTATATTATCAAGGATATGCAATCCATTTTCCGTTCCTTTTTCTTATCGCTATTGTATCACAACCGTCTCCGTTTTTCCATAGTTTTTTGAATTTTCAAAAAATAATTCCTGCCTATTGCAAAATTTCCTTCTGTCCTGTATAATAATAGCAGAATATCAGGAACGTTTTTTGGTCGATTTTCACCAAAGGAGGAACTATGGAATTTTTCTGCGGTACCGGCTTCACCCGCCCGGTGCGTCTCTGCGAAGAAACCCGCCGCTTTGCTTACGAAAGTCTCCACGGCAAATACGGCGACGATGCGAAAACCACCCCGCACGTCTCGGTGGACAATATTTACGGCTTCGACGATATGCTCGACTACGAACGCTATACCTGCTGTATCGACGCGATTGTGCGCGAATGCCCGCTCCGCTTTGTGGAAGGCGAACGGATCATCGGCGCGGCAACGCTCGGCGCGGCCATCGGTCATGTGGTGCCTGCCGTCCGGAACGGCTCGTATGCGTTCGGCTCGGTCAGCCATGTCACGCTCGGCTTTGACCGGGTACTCAAAATCGGGATTCAGGGGATCGTGCAGGAACTGAACCGCTACAACGACCGCCCCTACAACGATTATCTGCACCGCGTGGTGCATCATCTGCGGATCTGGCATTCCCGCTACCTTGCGGCGGCGGCGGAAAAAAATCCCGGATGCCGCGAACTGCTCCTGCGCGTTCCCTTCCAGCCGGCGCGGACGTTCCATGAGGCGGTACAGAGCCTCTGGTTCTGCTTTGCGTTCACCCGGCTGTGCGGCAACTGGTCGGGGATCGGGCGGATCGACGAAATGCTCGGCCCGTATCTCCGGAAAGACCTCGCCGACGGGACGATCACGCTGGACGAAGCCCGCGAAATCCTCGCGCATTTCTTCATCAAGGGGTGCGAATGGATTCAGAAGGACACGCCGGTCGGTACGGGCGACGCACAGCACTATCAGAACATCGTTCTTGCCGGCATTGACGTGAACGGAAACGATGTGACCAACGAAGTGACCTATCTCGTTCTCGACATCATCGAGGAACTGGGGATTTCCGATTTCCCGATCACGGTACGTCTGTCGAAGAACTCCGACGAACGGCTGATGCGCCGTGTGGCGGAAGTGACGCGGTACGGCGGCGGGATTCTGGCGGTCTACAACGAAGACCTGATCCTGCAGTCGATGGAGGACATCGGGTACGATCCGATGGAAGCGCGGAAATTTGCGAACGACGGCTGTTGGGAAGTCCAGATTCCCGGGCAGACCTACTTCATCTATCAGCCGCTCGACGGGTATTCCATGCTCATGCAGGACGTTCTCGGACTTCCGGACAATCCGCGCACATTTGCGACATTTGAAGACTTGTGGAACGCGTATGAAACGCGGATGCGGGACTACATCGCGGAGAATTTCGAAAATCTCAAGCGGAGCCGGAACCGTCATTACGAAGCTGGCGACTGGAAATGGAAGCAGGCAGGACCGCCGTGCGAGGTCGTTTCCCTGTTCATCGAGGACTGCGCGAAAAACGGACGGCAGTATTACCGGGGAGGTCCCCGCTACACGGTCTTCTCGCCCCACATCGGCGGCGCACCGGACGCGGGCAACAGTCTCCATGCGATCGACACGCTGGTGTTCCGGGAAAAACTGATCTCGTTTGAGGAACTGCTCACGGCACTGCGGAACAACTGGGAAGGTTACGAGGAACTGCGCCAGTACGCGATGAACAAAATCCCCTACTACGGCAACGACAACGACGAAGCGGACTCCTACGTTGTGCGGGTGCTGGACACGTTCGCGGACATTGTGCTGAGTCACAACGGCGAGTGTCCGGTGAAGTACATTCCGGGCGTTTCGACGTTCGGGCGGCAGATCGACTGGATGTACAGCCGGATGCCCTCACCGATGGGAACCAAGCGCGGCGCGATTCTTTCCGGCAACGATTCGCCCACACCGGGAACGGACACGGAAGGCGCGACGGCGGTCATCAAGTCGTACTGCAAGGCCAATCTGCGGAAGCAGGCGTCCGGCGCGGCACTCGACATCAAGCTGCACCCGACCGCTGTTGCGGGAGACAACGGGATCGCGGCACTGGTGGCAATGCAGAAGACCTTCGTCCAGCTCGGCGGATTCTTCATGCAGACGGACGTGATCGACGCGGAGGTGCTGAAGGCGGCGCGCGAGCATCCGGAGGAATACAAGACCCTGTCGGTGCGCGTATCGGGCTGGAACGCACGGTTCATCACCCTGAAAAAGGAATGGCAGGACATGATTATCGAACGCACATCCGGAGGAACGGTGTGAATTCCATAAAAAACATGAGTTCGATGGATTTCCATATTGGCGACTGAACCCGTAGGGAGCGGCGCCCTCGTCGCTCCATCGAACAATTTGATGGTACAAAATTTGATAAATCCAAACTTGAACTTTTATATACAGACAATTTGTTTATCCAAATCGTTTCACGGAGCGACGAGGGCGCCGCTCCCTACAGGTGTATCTGTCCTTTTTGTTTCTTCATCGAACTCACATTAAAAAATGCCGGTTGGTTTTACCCAATCGGCATTTCGTTTTGTTTACAGCTTGATGACCGTATCTACGGAGTTGACCACCACGGACATGGCGGCGGACATGGAGAACACGTCGTATTCCTTCCCGTCTTCGGTCTTTTCGCCGAGCTGTGTCCACATGATTCCCTGCGAGTTGCGGTTTTCCCATGCGGAATCGGCGTTGCGGCGGAGCCAGTCGCGGTATTCCGTCTTTCCGGTGAGGTCGGCGTAACGGCGAATGTAACGCGCGAGGATTCCCTTGAAGCCCGGAAGGTCGTTGCCGGGTTCCTCGTTGTTCATGATGCCGTCATTATACATCGTTTCTTTGACGTATTCCGCAGCTTTTGCGGCGTAAGCGAGGTATTTTTCCTCGCCGGTCTTTTCGCAGTACATCATGCAGGCTCCGATGAACGTCCCCTGATTGTAGGTGGATGACCAGCGGTTGATGCTTCCGTCGAGGTTGATGCAGTCGTAGACCTTGCCGGTGTCCGGCTCGAACATCATCCGCACCGCCCAGTCGAGGCAGACGAACATTTTGTCGTAGTAGGCATCGTCGCCGGTCGCTTTGGCGAGGAACGCCGCCGCAATCGCTCCGGGACAGTTCACGCAGGTGTTCTTGCACTGGTTTTCCACCCGCCAGAACAGACCGCCGCCCAGTTCGTCACTGACCGCCCGGTCGTAGGTTCTGTTGAAATTCCGTACGGCAGTGTCGAGGTACTTCGTTTCGCCGGTATACAGATACGCGCGGGTCAGCGCGATCACGAGCCACATGATGTCGTCGTTGTAGGGATTTTTGTGCCAGTCGTCCGTATAACGGGTCAGAACATACCGGTACATTTCCTCAAACTGTGCGAACAGCGTCCTGTCACCGGTGACTTCGTAGAGGTCTTCGATGATCTCGAAAATTTCCGCATAATCCCAGAAATCGGCTTTGCGGTAGTCCCCTTCCCGGTAATACACCGCTTTGTGGGCTTCCACAGCGGCGTACGCACGGTCGAGGAGGGTGTTTGGATCGGTCATAGCAGTCTCCTTATCCGTCAGAATATCTGAATTTCCTTATTGTAGAGCATATCGTTGATAACGTTTACCGTGTGCCAGGTGTAGACCGCCCAGATCACCGTGACCGCTGTGTTGATGACCACGATCAGCGTCATGTTGACCATGATATAGTGGTACGAACCGGCGAGGATGAAGTTGATGACCGCCATCACCGTGGACAGCAGGAGTTTTCCGCCGGCGGTGTTGTAGGTTTCGATGTCGCGGTTCCGCTTGCTGTACATCGCGTTTTCGTGCTGGATGCCGCAGACCGCGAGGTGCGCCTTGATCGCTTTCAGCAGGAAGAACATATACAGGATCACCGCGATGGCGGCAAAGACGTATTCGGCGCACTCGAACGCCGCGAGACGGTAATACTGCGTGTACGCCTTATCGACGTACTTGACCGCTTCTTCCGTGTAATCCACATAATAGTCGTACTGGAGAACCATATTGACGAGGCCAAGCACACCGCGAACGGCTGCAAACGGGATCACCCACTTCGCCGCCGGGATGTACCGCTTGAGAATGACGGCGGCTCCGATGAGGAAACCGGCGGAAATCGCGCCGACGAGGACGTTCATATCGTCGATGGTGACAACGATGCAGCAGAAGACCGACGCGCTGAAGCACGCCATGCTCTGCTTCATGCCGCGTGCGATGAAGAACGTGTCGCGCGGGAGGATGTCGTTGCGGTACTTTTCCTCCATGGCGTGCAGGAACGGCTTGTCGTTCCGGACGGCCTTGAAGAACGACGATACGGTGCGGATATGCCGGATGCCCAGAATCAGCACAATCGCGCTGAGGACGACGTACAGGAACGGCTTATAGTACGCGAGGCTGCGCGAGAACGCGGTGACGTCACCGATGTTTTCGTACATCTGGAGCTCGGTCAGTTCCGGAATCAGGGTCGCGCAGATTCGGAATATGTAGAAAAAAATCAACTGTTCGCGGACGTATGTAATCCACTCGACGTTCACACGTTCCGGATGTTTGCGGATTTTTTTCTTCGTGATCCGGGAAATCAGCGGAGACATCCGGTTGAAGAGCGCGTTCATGGGGCGTTTGAAGGTCTTTTTCTCATACATCGCGGAGGCATTGTACCAGAGACCGGCGAAGGACAACCCCTCAAAGAGGTAGTTGACGGCGGGAACGAACAGCAGTGCTTCCCCCAGCCCGAAGACGAAGGTCTGGAGAACGATGTCCGAGCCGGAGGCATACGGGATCGTCAGGATCATCACGCACTTTGCCGCTTCCAGCATGGCCAGCTTGCTGAACAGGTCTCTTGCCTGCTCGACCTTGCCGATAAAAAAGGACATTCGCGTCAGCCCGATCACGATCAGCAGAAAGCCGAGCGCGTCGGGAACGAGGTCAATCACATTCAGCACCGGATTGAACAGCAGCACAAACCCGGCAATCACCAATCCAAATCCCATGGGAATCTCCTTTAGTTAATGTTTTCTCGGGGAAACCCTTTTTAAGGAAAAGGGTTTCCCCGAACCCCTTCCTAAAACCTTTTTATATAAAAAAAAGGTTTTATTCTGTTGAATCTTTGTTAATAGTATACCGTATAAAAGTACGTTTGTCAAGTATTTTCACAGGATGTTTACAGAATGCCAAAACAAAAAATCCGCACTTACATCCCGCTGTGCCGAGGTAACGAGGTCCCGAGATTCGCTGCGCGAACTCGAGCGATTATCTCATAAATTGGATCGCTCCCATTTGATGCACCGGAATTGCACAGACTATATTTGTCCCCCTCCCAGATGAAAAGTTTTTGAGGATGGGGTTTGGGGAAGGAACTTTTTCCAAAAAGTTCCTTCCCCAAGAAACCTCATTTCTTTTTCTTCTTGTGCGGGTGACGGGCCTTCTTTTCGGCGATCCGGCGGTCGGCTTCTTCCATGGCAAGCTTGACCGATTCTTCGCGGTAGCGGACGCGTTCTTCATCGATGGCGTCCACTTTGTCGCTGATTTTGTTGATGATGGCGAAACGGGAACGCTTCTTTTCGTCCTCGTCTTCGTCGGCGGGACAGAGGATACCGAAGCATTTGTAGAGGAGGACGAGGTTCAGGACGATGCAGACGAGCTGATAGAGGTAGACGACGGTGCTGGCGTAGGGGGTGAACGTGCCGAGCAGGGGGCTTACCGCCAGAACGAGCAGCGACAGGAGGTAGTTCACCGCCGTCAGAACGAGGTTGCGTTCCGCGTTCCGGACGAGCTTGTCCGCACCGGCACCGAGCGAAATCCCGCGGATGCCGAGGAACATCGGGATGTGCATCGCGCACGCCGAGAGCGTCTTCAGTATACTGACGATCATCCCGACCGTCCCCGCCGGATCGTACAGGTCGAACATCAGCGAGGCCGCGTTCACTGCGCCGAGTGCCAGAAACGCCAGCGCGCCCCACATCGCGGTTACAAAATAGCGGTTATACTCCGACAGCTTCGCAAACGCGTACAGCGCGATTCCCGCGCCGATGATGTCCGCAAAAAAGTACACCTGCGACAGCGAGAACGCAAACATAATAAAATATCCGAAAAATAAAGTTCCAAATCCCATTGATGCGTATTTTTTCGGGGAAGGGACTTTTTGGAAAAAGTCCCTTCCCCGAACCCCATCCTCAAAAACTTTTAAACGAATTGGACTGACGAGGTTGGGTGCAGACTTGGAATACCAAACCGGCTGTGCAGTCACACAAAATTACAAAACTTCAAATCTGCACTTACTATGTCATCCATATTCGTTTAAAGTTTTTTGAAAGGGGTTCGGGGAAAACTTTTTGCAAAAAGTTTTCCCCGATTCCTTCTTTCACTTA
>SVQN01000119.1 GCA_015065295.1 Oscillospiraceae bacterium | reverse complement strand
AAGAAGATCGTTGACTCCGGCGTTCTCGGCAAGATTTACTACATCCAGACCGGCGGCGGCCGTCGTCGCGGTATTCCGGGATCTACCTTTATCGAAAAGTCCACCGGCGGTATCGGTGCGCTCGGCGATATCGGCTGCTACTCCCTCGACATGGTTCTCAACGCAATCGGCTATCCGAAGCCGCTGACCGTTTCCGGTTACGTTTCCGATTACTTCGGAAAGAACCCGAAGTACAACGGCAAGGATGCAGAACGCTTCTCCGTTGACGACTTCGGCGCAGCATTCATCCGTCTCGAAGGCGGCATCATCCTCGACTTCCGTATTGCATGGGCTATGCACGTTAACACCCCCGGCGATACCATCATCTTCGGTACCGAAGGCGCACTCCGCATCCCGTCCACTGACTGCTGGAACGGCTCCGTGGGCGGCCCCATGACCATCTACCACGACGTATGCGGCGCACAGACCGAAACCGTTATTCCGATTCTCCAGAACAGCGGCAAGGGCGGCCTCTTCGACAAGAAGATCCGTTCCTTCCTCGATGCAATCGCAACCAACGGTCCCGCACCGGTTCCGACCTCCCAGATCCTCTACAACCAGGCAATCATCGACGGTATCAACAAGTCCTCCGCTCTCGGCAAGGAAGTTGAAATCGTATTCAACGAAGACTAAGTTTATAAAATGTGGTTTCTCGGGGAGGGGACTTTTTAAAAAAAGTCCCCTCCCCGAACCCCACCTTCAAAAACTTTTAAACAAATATTTGGGACAAAGTATGTGCAGATCGGTTGGTTTGGATGTGCTTTTTTCTGTTGAAATGAAAAATGTGCAGATTTTTTGGTCTGCACATTTTTTGTTTATCGGACTTTCAGCATTTCGCTGTCGTTGAGGATGCCGGTGCTGTAGAGGAAGAGAAAGTCGGCATCGGATGTGTCGAGTAACTCCGGAAGGAAGGTGAAGTCGAGATAGCGAAGGTCAACAAGTGCGATATTGCGGTAGCTTTCGATGAGCAGGGGAGCAATACTGCTGCCGTAGGAATCGCGGAAAATCACAAGTTTTTTGTCCGTTGCCGCAGTTTCGTTCACGATTTCCACGAGCGGTACCGCGCCGCCGAGGAAGACATCGTACATATCCACGCCATCAATTTTGGACTCGACATAGACGGCATTTTCCTTGATATCCGCGCCGACGTAGGTCACATCTGCGTTCTGCGTCGCATCATTCGTCAGATAGTACATCGTTTCCGCATCGACCGGCAGTGCGGACTGCCCGACGTAGACTCCGTGAAACTGTTCCATAGCGTCGGAATAGTTCTGTGTATACGAGGACAGTCCGCCATGGGGAACGTCCATCGCTTCTGTCAGGCGTTCGACGACCTTATTCAGCCGTTCCTGCCGCCAGTGCGAGTCGGTTTTGTAGAAATCGTTCAGCGTCAGTGTATCGTACAGGTTGATATGCGTGAAGTCCGGGCAGGAATCCCACATGATCTGCTGCAGGTGTTCGTAATCCATCACGGGATGACTGCTGTCCTGCTGGGCAATATAATAATTCTTCGGCGGAATGATCGCCAGATACGCCGTATGCCCTTCGGTCAGCAGGGTATCCTTGACTTTGTTTAGCTTGGACGCCGCCTTTTCAACGAGATTCTCCTTGAGTTCGTAATCCAGCGCAGCGAGATGTCCGTCGTATTCGTAAATATCGCTGCTGTCGAGACGGAGAGTCAGTTTCTCGAATGTCGCTTTCAGACTGCGGAAGCCTTCGCGCAGCGGAAACTGGTCGGGAAGGTATTTTTCGATATTCTGCATGAATGCGCCGTCCGCGACAGTTGTCCACGTCAGTTCGGGAAACTGTGCCAGATAACGGCGTTCGCTTTTCGAGATTTCTGTGTCCGGCAGGAGAATTGCACCGGCACCGAAGGAAACCAGAATCGCGCAGAACAGGGAGATAGTGATGAGATTGGTCAGTTTTTTCATGGCGTCACCTCAGAACCGGAAGTACAGGAACGGGTTGTACGACCCGTCCACGAGATAAGCAGTGGAAACGATCAGAACCGCGCAGATGAACACGGGAACGAGGATATTCCTGACGTTCTGCGTCGTACGGGATTCGGATGCAGCGAGTTTTTTCGCCGTATTGCGGAGAAGCGGCGTTGCACCGACAATGGCGGCGGCAAGCGTACCGGCATAGCTGCGGAGGTAATACAGGGAGGCGGTATCGGCGGGATTGGTGAAGTCGAACAGAGTGACAACGCGGCGGAACGCTTCGGCAATGGTCGGGGAATCGAAAATCATGAAGCTGACCATGACGATGAACAGCACCAGAATCCGGTTCAGCACCGCCGGGATTTTTGCGATGTACTTCGCCAGCAGCTTTTCCAGAACGAGGAACACGGCGAAATACAGCCCCCACAGAACAAACGTCCATTCCGCGCCGTGCCAGAGACCGGTGAGCATCCAGACGGTCAGAATGTTGAACATCCAGCGCGGCTTTGATACACGGTTGCCGCCCATGGGAATGTAGATGTAGTCGCGGAACCATGAGCCGAGAGACATATGCCATCTGCGCCAGAATTCGGCAACGGACTTTGAAATGTAGGGATAATTGAAGTTTTCCATGATTTCAAAGCCGAACATCCGTCCAAGCCCGATGGCCATGTCGGAATAGCCGGAGAAGTCGTAGTAAATCTGGAGCGCGGACGCAGTCGCGTATCCCCACACGCCGAGCATCGAAGTGCCGAGCGATTTGCAGAGTTCGCCGAGGACGTTGGCAATCAGAACTTTTTTGCCAAGACCAACGGAAAACCGGAGAATCCCCTCTGTGAACTTTTCAACGGAATGGGTACGGGTGGTAAGCTGTTCCGCAACGTCGGCGTAGCGCACGATCGGCCCCGCGATGAGCTGGGGGAACAGGGAGACATACAGGGCAAGGTGGAGAGGGTTCTTCTGTGCGGGACACCGTTTCATATATACGTCAGCAGCGTACCCGATGAGCTGGAAGGTGTAGAACGAAATCCCGATCGGGAGCGAATGCTTCGGAACGGGCAGATTCACGCCGGGGAGGAGATTGAGGTTGGTTGTGAGAAATCCTGCGTACTTATACCATACCAGCGGCAGAACGGACAGAATTACCGTCACCACAAACCACAGTTTCCGCCGTTTGATATCCTTTTCGGACAGATTGACGAGCAGGTACGACTGCGTGATGGAGAAAAGCATCAGCAGAATGTACACCGGTTCGCCGACCGCATAGAAAATCAGCGAAAACAGCAGGAGAACAATATTTTTTGCCGGACGCGGAACCAGAAAATAGCACGGAAGCAGTACCGGCAGAAAATAGAACAGAAACGGAATACTTGAAAATACCATGATGCCATCCTTATATTAATGAAGGTTATTTTTGCGGGGAGGAACTTTCAGCGAAAAATTCCTCCCCGGGAAAGTTCCGGATTAACCGAAGGTAACCACGGAACCGATGTTGTTGAATTTGCCTTCGGCAGCGGTGAGAACAGCGTCCATGACCATGTCTGCCTGATCCTTGGTTCCCATAACGAGAACGACATCGTTGTCAAGCGTAACGGACGAAATGTATTCCGCACCGACGCAGACCCACTTGCGCGGGTTGATGCTTTCGCCGAGAGTCTTCTGGATTTCATCGGTGTTCGTACCGTCGGTGCGGAGGTAAACGAGGGAGTACGCGATGGAACCGACGCCGGATTCGGAGAGAATGATGTCGGTGATGCCGGCAACGTCCGCGAGACCGGTGTGGTAGGTGATGCCTTCCATATCATCCATCGGAAGAGCCATGGACATGAGCATCATCGGAAGGGATTCCGACGGGCACTGCGGATAAACGTCGTTGTCGAGGAAGGAGATCACGTCGTCTGCGGAAGCGATGATGCCGGCGGGTTCGGATTCTGCGGTGGTTGTATCTTCCGTATCGGTGACGGTGATGTCGGTCGGACCGTCTGCTCCGCCGATAATTTCTTCGTCCTTGCCGCAGGCAGAGAGAAGGAGAGCGGAAGCGAGGAGGGTTACGAGAATTTTCTTGAAGTTCATAATGTGTTGAGTCCTTTCGATTTTCAATTTCAGTTGTATTATGTACGTTTGTTAGACGTTTTATTCTATAAGAAAGTTGTGTATAAACTGTAAATAAGATGAAAATGAAGTGTAAATGTATGGCCTTTACGAAGATAATACAAAAGCTGCTTGAAGAATTCACAGTTTTGTGTTATGATAAGAAAAACCACCGCAATCAAACAGGGAGAATATATGATTACCTACAACGACATCAAACACAACGAAAATATCCGTACCTACATCAAAAAAGCCGACGAAGCTCTCGGCGTACTCGGCTATACTGCACAGTTTCGCGCACGTCGCTAAAGTGGCGGAGACCGCCGGTCAGATTCTTTCCACGCTCGGCTACAGCGAGAGGGAAGTGGAACTGGTCAAGATCGCGGGATTTCTCCACGACATCGGCAATCTCGTCAACCGCGTGGAGCATTCGCAGAGCGGCGCGGTCATGGCGTTCCGCATTCTTGACAAGCTCGGGATGCCGGCGGAAGATATCGCGGACGTTGTCACGGCGATCGGCAACCACGACGAAGGAACCGCCGCGCCGGTCAACGCGATTTCCGCCGCGCTGTTCCTTGCGGACAAATCCGATGTACGCCGTACCCGCGTCCGCAACCATGATTTCAGCACATTCGATATCCATGACCGTGTGAATTATTCGGTGTCGCATTATTCCCTCACAATCAGCGAGGACAAGACCGAAATCTGTCTTGCCCTCGAGATTGACACGCAGTACAGCAGCGTGACCGATTATTTTGAAATTTTCCTGAACCGTATGATCCTCTGCCGGAAGGCGGCGGAATGCCTCAAACTGAAATTCCGC
>SVQN01000032.1 GCA_015065295.1 Oscillospiraceae bacterium | reverse complement strand
CATTTGATAGCAGATGAAAAAGGTTTTGGAAGGGGTTTGGGGAAACCTTTTCCTCAAAAAGGTTTCCCCAAGAAAAAATATCCCCCTTGCACTCGCCCCACCCCTGTGCTATAATGAAGAAAACCAACGAAATAGAAAAGGAGAACCACCATGACAGATATGCTGAAATACGGACGACCGGAAGACACGGGCGTGAAGCCGGAGTGGGTCGAAGCGTACGTCGCGGAGATGAACCGGAGACGGAAGATGTGCCATAGCTTTCTGATGATGCGGAAGGGGATCGTTATCGCGGAAGGGTACTGGAAACCGTTCCATAAGGACTGGCTGCACCGGATGTATTCCGTGAGCAAGACGTTTGTCAGTGCCGCAATCGGGATGCTCGCCGATGAGGGACGGATCAAACTCACCGACCGGATTGCCGACTATTTCCCCGATAAAGTCGCGGAAGGGGACGGGATTCATCCGCTGGTCGCCGAAATGACCATCGAGGATATGCTCAAAATGGCAACCTGCCATAAGTACAGCACCTATACCGGACAGGATATGGACTGGCTCCATACCTTCTTCTATCCCCATCACGAACCCGATCACCCCGCCGGTACCGAGTTCCGCTACGATACCTCTGCAACCTATACCATGGATGTCCTCGTCGAACGGCTCACCGGGAAAACCTTCCTCGAATACCTCAAGGACAAGGCACTCCGTGAACTCGGTTTTTCTGAAAACGCATGGTGCGTCGAAGCTCCCGAAGGATACGCATGGGGCGGCTCCGGTGTCGAATGCACCACCCGCGACCTCGCTCGGTTTGCGTCTGTTTTCCTCAACGGCGGCGAAATTGACGGCAAACGTTACCTCAGCGAAGACTACGTCCGCGCGGCGACGGCATACCAGATCGACAACGGCAAGGTCATCAACCCCATGGAAGGCCACGGGTATGGCTACCAGATCTGGCGGACGTGGAAGAATTCGTTCTCCTTCTGCGGCATGGGCGGACAGCTTGCCATCTGCATCCCCGAAAAGGACTTCCTCTTCGTCTGTACCAGCGATATGCAGGGCGACCCGGACGGTTATGCTATGATCTATAACGTCCTCTGGGACACCGTCATCGACCGTCTGGCGGACACTGCCGAACCGATTCCCACAGACGACGCGGCGTACGGACGGCTGACCGCATTGCTTGATTCCCTTGAAGTCAATCTCCCTGCCGGAGAGACATCGTCTCCCCTTGCGGAATCCATCAGCGGCGTGCCCTATTCCCTTGATGACAACCGGATGGGAATGCGCGGTTTCACGATCTCCTTTGACGGCGACGGCGGTACATTGGTTTACCACACCGACCGCGGAGACAAGGCGTTCCCGTTCGGATTTGCGCGGTACGAGGACACCGTCTTCCCGGAAACGCATTATTCCGGACGGCGCATCAATCAGCCGCTCGGAAAAGGTTACCGTACGCTGAACGCGGCGGTCTGGACGGCTCCCGAAAAGCTGCTTGTTCGTACCTACGCCATCGACGATTACTTCGGCAACATGGCGGCGGAATTCACGTTCGACGGGAATGACGTACAGCTTTCGATCACCAAAACGGCGGAATGGTTCTTCGACGAATACGCCGGAAAAGCCAGCGGACGGCGCGCAAAATAAAACACAATTATGAAAACAGCGGGTACCTCCGATATCGGAGATACCCGCTGTAAATTTACTTCATTGCATTTTCCAGACGTTCGCAGACAGCGCGGAACCGTTCCGTATCGCGGATGCTGTCGTACCGGTTCTGGTCAAGTCTCTGACGGCACCAGTACGAACAGTTATGGACAACATACGCGTCAAAGTCTTCCGTCGGGCCGGAATAGGTCAGCTTATCCAGGAACACGGACGTATACCGATCTCCTGCGGCGGCTTTGTCGGCGAGCAGCGCGTGATCCGCCATTTTCTCAAGACGTTCGAGCGTTTCTTCCGTTTTTCCCTGTGCAACCGTGTACGTGGCGATCACGCGGTGCAGGTATGCCAGACGTTCGTGGTAGAACAGCGCGTTTTCCCCGAACACCAGCGTGTACAGCGAAAGAATCTGCTCGAAATACCCGATTTTTTCGTCCCAGCGTTCCGGTTCGTTCGGGATATCCTGGAGGACATACTGTGTCATGATTGTTCCAAGGCTGTCGGTGAGGCGTTCAATGTAGTCCTGTGTGTGGCAGAGCATTTCCGGTTCGCCGTGATCGCGTGCCCATACGGCAAATACCGTCGCCTTGACCGATTCGCGGCTGTATTTCATCGACGGAAGCCGGTCGGCGGTTTCCTCGGTACGGATCGCGTCGCGGAAGCCGATGGCGTAGAGTGCCGCCAGTTTTTCCAGTACGCTGTTCCGGAATTCGGGATCGTTCGTCGTTTCCGTTAGGGTACGGTAGAGCATTTCCGCTTCCTGAAGAAGCCCCGTCTTCGGCTTTTCGTCCCACATGGTGTATGCACACAATTCGTCGGCGAGCTGCACCTGAATGTCCTCCTCGCCGGGGAATTCCGCCGCCCACAGTCTCGACTGCGCGACAGTTTCTTCCGAGGATTCGCCGGTTTCGTTCCATTCGCGGATGGTCTGACGGATTTCCGCCAGACGCTGTTCGCGCTCGGTGTGATTCAGTCCGAGAAGATCGTCCGTGGTGACGGAGAAAAACGAGGCGATGGAGGGAAGGAGCTGAATGTCCGGGAACCCGGAACCGGATTCCCAGCGGGAGACCGCCTGCTCGGTCACGCCGAGATACGCGGCAAGCTGTTTCTGCGTGATCTGCTTTTTCGCACGCAGAGTTTTGATGTTCTGTCCGATGGTAATGGTCATGATAATTTCTCCTGTAGTTCTGTTTTCGGATGGGCGGTATCAGCTGATGAATACAGTATAAAACAGAATCGTCGGGAAATCAATTATCAATCATTTGTTAAGGACTAAAGTTTTCGTGTAGTTGTAAACTATGGAAGCTCATATCCCGGCCATCCGGCGAGACAGCGTGCGAGAAACATCGCATCCGCGCGGGTCACGCCGGGAATCCTGTCCGTATCCGCCGCTTTCCATAGGAGATTCTCACAGGAATGACCGGCGAAATAAGCCGCCAGAAGTTCCGCATCCGCCGGTGTGACGGTCCCGTCCCCGTTGACATCGCCGGAAAGAACGATAAAGGGAAGAATTTCCGTCCGGATCGTTCCGCAGGCAAGACAGGTATAGCGGCATTTGCCGTCCTTCTGCGCGGTCGGAGCGACAGTGACAACTCCATCGTCCCAGCAATGTCCGCGCGCGGAGAGGACGCGCGTCTGACAAAAAGAACATCCGTACCGTCGGCACGCGAGCATTTCTTCTCCGTCTGCGGTACAAGAGGGAGATTTGGTAGTAGTCCAGTCGGTCAGGTCATGTCCGAGAGCCTCGGAAACCCGTTTTTCGAGCAAAGTACAGCCGATTCGCCGACAAATACGAAACTCCGATCCGGTCTCCGTACAGGAAGGCTTTTTCAGTATGTCCCATTCGGAGTAGTCGTGACCCAAGGCACGGAGCGTTTCTGTTTCCCGCCAGGAACAGTCTTTGTCCAGACAGGTCCGGATGCGACTGCCATCCGTTGTACAGGAAGATTCACGGACGGTGATCCAGTCCCCGAACCGGTGACCGAGAATGTCGATCACCGTGATATCGGTGCGCGCATCACAGCGGGAGCAGTGACGGGATTGTTCGCCGTTCTCCGTGCAGGTCGGGGATTTGTCGGTGGTGAAGTCCTCCGAAAAGTCGTGACCAAGTGCGGGAATTGTTTCAGTTTCTTCGTATGTGCAGCCTTCATCCAGACAGGTTCGCATACGTTTGCCGTCCGTTGTACAGGAAGCATCGCTGACTGTTATCCAATCGCCATCGAACCGGTGGCCGAGAATGTCGATCACCGTGATATCGGTGCGCACATCACAGCGGGAGCAGTGACGGGATTGTTCGCCGTTCTCCGTACAGGTCGGGAATTTATCGGTGGTGAAGTCCTCCGAAAAGTCGTGACCGAGTGCGGGAATTGTTTCAGTTTCTTCGTATGTGCAGCCTTCATCCAGACAGGTTCGCATACGTTTGCCGTCCGTTGTACAGGAAGCATCGCTGACCGTTATCCAATCGCCATCGAAACGATGACCGAGGATATCGAGCACCGTGATATCAGTGCGTGCGTCACAGCGGGAACAGTGACGGGATTGTTCACCGTCTTCGGTACAGGTTGGGGATTTGTCGATTGTGAAGTCGTCTGAAAAATCGTGACCGAGTGCGGGGATAGCGCGTTTTTCCTGATATGTACAGCCATATCGTTTACACGATGTGATTTCTTCACCGTATTCGGTACAGGTCGGAGCTTTGCTTTCTATCCAGCCGGACAGATCATGTTCGAGCGCGGCAGTATCGCGGATTTCAGAAAAAGTGCAGCCGACTCGGTAACAGATACGCTTTTCTGTTCCCGTGGATATACAGGAAGAAGGCGTATTTTCAAACCATTCGGAATAATCATGTCCCCATGCGGGAATCGTTTCCGTTTCCTGATACGAACAATTTTCATCTGTACAACTCCGGACGCGTTTTCCGCTCGTTGTACAGGAAACTTCACTGATCGGAATCCATTCACCAAGCACATGAGGAATTTTGTCAATTCCCGTGATTTCCAGCCGCGCATCACAGCGGGAGCAATGCCGGGATTGTTCACCGTTTTCCGTACAGGTAGGGGCTTTGTCGGTTGTGAAATCCTCTGAAAAATCGTGCCCGAGTGCGGGAATGGCGCGGGTTTCCGTATATTCACATCCGTATCGGCTGCAATATCGGCTTTCTTCACCCTCCACCATACAGGCAGGCTCTTTGGTCTGCTGCCAACTGGTAAAATCATGTCCGAGTGCAGATGTATCACGCGTTTCTGAAAAGGTACAGCCGTCGTGATAACAAATACGCTTTTCAATTCCGGGCGTTTCGCACAGGGCTTCTGTATTCACAAACCATTCAGAATAATTGTGTCCCCATGCAGTCATGGTTTCAACGTCCTCATACAGACAAGTTTCATCCAGACAGACCCGGACACGTTTGCCATCGTCTATACAGGAAACCTCGCTGATCGTGATCCATTCCCGATACCGATGTCCGAGAGAATCGATCGTGAGAATGTCCGTACGTTCTTCACAGCGGGAGCAGTGTCGGGAGATTTCACCGTCTTCCATATCGGTCGGAACTTTATCAGTCGTGTATTCTTCTACGAAGTCGTGACCCGGCTGCTGTATTCGTTTTTCTACTGTACCGCATCTCGAACAACTACGAAATTCCGTATAGCTTTCCGTACAGGATGGTTTTTGGATTGTGAACCACACAGAAAATTCATGTTCACACACCGGATTTCCTTCCGCACCGACGTTCATGGTCAGCAGAAACATCCAGACTGCGGCCAAAATCAAAAATCTCAATCGTTTCATATCCGTCATCTTCCAGAAGAGAATTATGGGCTGCCGGAATGACAGCCCTTTCTCTCAGAACAATCCGCCCTCGAGATATTCTTTGTAAGTGTCGTCCGTACACTTCTTCGGATTTACCGACAGACGGTTGAATACGCCGCGTCCGCCGGGTTCGCCCACGGACAGAACGACGTTCTTTTCCTGCTGGTGATGGAACCCGATGTTGAAGTTTGTCAGAACCGAGTTGAACTTTCCGTCTGCACGGAACGCCGTATGGACATCCCCGCGTGCCGCGTACCACATGGTGAAGCAGCTGTCGTAGATGTTGCGGACGTTGCGGTTGCGCTCGGTGCTTGCCGTGCGGAATCCGATGCCGAAGTGGTCGCTGTAGCAGAAATTGTACCAGTTATTTCCCGCGTAGTCGAGGAAGCCGCAGGAATTGCCGTAATCCGTATAGTCGCAGGTGTACAGCGGATGCAGGTTCCGCATACTGTTGCCCGCGGAACGGAGTTCGATGCCCGTGAACACGCGCGCGATCCGCATATTGGTGAGGGTGTTGTCGTAGCCTTCGAGCAGAACGCCGACCGAATCCGCCGCGCCGTTGCCGATGATGTTCACTCCGAAAATATCCGCGTCGGAGGAACCGCTGTTCGCGCCGTACTTGATGTGGATGCCGATTCTGACGTGCTTGATCGACACGTCGCGGATCATGGTTTCGCGTCCGCCGTCGATGGAAATGCCTTTGGCAATGCCGCTGCCGTCCACGATGCCGCCGGTGAAGGAGTAGTTGCTGCCGATGGTGTAGATATCGTTCGCCGGATGGGACGCGCCGAGACGCACCATGGCTTCGTCACTGTCCCACGTTTCCGCCGCTTTCAGCACGGCGAAAGTCGAGAGCTTCAGCGCGACGCTCTTTTTCGGATGCGCGGGCGTGAGGATCGGCTTGCCGAGGATGTACGTTCCGTCGGGGAAGTAGATCGTCCGGTTGGGGTTGTCGTCGATAAGCTGCTGGATCGCATCGGACACGTCCGCCGAACCGTCGTTCGGGATGGTGTCGGTCACAACGACATAGCCGGATTTTGTGGTTTCAAAATCGTTCATGGGAACCTCCTGTTTTGGATGAAATGTACAAGAATTCTGTCGATATTCTAACATAAGAGAGGCAGTCTGTCAAGAGTGAAGCGGGGGACAAATCCGGGTTGAAATTTTCATATTTATCGTGTATACTGATTCTGGCAGTATTTATCAAATTCTCTGAATTCACGGGAGGTATCCATGACCAAAAAATTATTCATACAGGCCATTGCCAAATTCACGCTCGGCGTTCTGCTCGTCGGACTGCTGATTTTCCTTCCGGCGGGGACGCTTGCCTTCCCGAACGGCTGGCTGTTCATGGGGATTCTGTTCGTCCCGATGTTCTGCGCGGGCATCGTGATGATGGTCAAAAATCCCGAACTGCTGAAAAAACGTCTGGATGCCCGGGAAAAGCAGGGAGAACAGCAGCTTGTGGTCAAACTGAGCGGGCTGATGTTTCTCGCCGGATTCATCACGGCGGGGCTGAACTTCCGGTTCGGGTGGCACACGCTTCCGGACGGCGTGGTGATCGGCGCGGCGGTTGTTTTTCTGGCGGCGTATGTTCTCTACGCGGAGGTTCTCCGGGAAAACACCTACCTCTCCCGCACGATCGAGGTGCAGGAAAACCAGAAGGTGATTGACACCGGACTGTACGGCATCGTCCGGCATCCGATGTACAGCGCAACGCTGCTTCTGTTTCTGGCGATGCCGCTGGTGCTGGAGTCGGTGATTTCGTTTGTGATTTTTCTTGCATACCCGCTGATTATCGTCAAGCGGCTCCGGAACGAGGAACAGGTACTGGCGCAGGAACTGGACGGGTATGCGGAGTATATGAAAAAAGTAAAGTACCGGCTGATTCCGCTGGTATGGTGACGGGATTTGAACAGAGAAAGCGGAGGGGCACTCCGCTTTTTTGATCTCTGCATTTTTCAAGAATTAATCATACACTTCCCGGCGATGCCCGACGGTAAGTACCAGAATAACAACCTTATCGTCGTGAATTTCGGCAAGCAGACGATAATCCCCGATACGGTACCGCCATTGTCCGCTACGATTTGCGGTCAGTCCTTTTCCGTGCTGCCGCGGATTTTCACAGTTCACAAGATTTTTTTCAATCCATCCGAAAATCAGTGCCCGCGTCTGTTTGTCCAGCTTTTTTAAATCTTTTACCGCGCGCGGGGTATACTCTACAGAATATTTCATCAGTCAAGTTCCAGCATTTTCTTCACTTCATCGTGGCTGTACGTTACCGGATTTGCCCGATATTCCGCAGCGGCTTTTTCGTAGGCGGCAAGATCGAATTCGTCTTCAATCCGTTCCATAATTGTCTGCCGGATCAGTTCGGAAACGGTCATATTCCGCAGTTCGGCATATTTTTTGATAAGCGCGGTATCCGCATCGCTCAGGCGCAAAGAAATGGTCATGGGAAGCCCTCCGTTCTTGTGGTGTGTAATACATTGTATTACATATTATGCGGTTTGTCAATAGGATATGATGATTATTCTTGATTAAATTTCCGTTTTATCCGTTACAATTTATTTACAACTCCATACGGAGTTATTTTTTTAGTTCATATAGACAAATATGCTATAATACGAACACTTTCACTAATATAACGTGAGTTCGATGGATTTCTATACCTTTACGCTTTCTGTTGTCATTCCGAGGACTTATCTCTATAAATTTAAGTTACAGTTCTTGTCCGAGGAATCTTCGCACTCTCCTGTGTCAGCCGTCCGTAATGTCTGTGGTATTCTTGAAATATCGACTTCAGAGATTTACAAACACCTATAACGAACAGTCTGAACAAATAGAGAAACACCAAATTGTATGTTATGACAAAGTTGAACCTCTGTAGCTGAAACTGAAAGATAACCACGGACCTTTCTTACGTCAGACACAAGGGAGTGCAAAGATTCCTCGGACAAGA
Source organism: Oscillospiraceae bacterium (assembly GCA_015065295.1). Classification (GTDB taxonomy): domain Bacteria; phylum Bacillota; class Clostridia; order Oscillospirales; family CAG-272; genus UMGS1696. The sequence continues at coordinate 21,291 of SVQN01000032.1, read as the reverse complement.
ACTGTAACTTAAATTTATAGAGATAAGTCCTCGGAATGACAACGTTAGGCTGATAATTATAGAAATCCATCGAACTTACATTAATATAACCTACCGGAGGTATCCCATGAAACTTATCGAAGAACTGTACACCTGCGACCTCTCCGCACTCGACCGTTCCGCATCCTTCCGGGAAGAATGCCGCGATCTTGACCGGCTGAAAAACCGCTGTACCGGAAAGCTCCTCGCCGGTCTTGACGATTCCCAGAAACATCTGCTCCGCACCATCGAACGCTGCTCCCGCGAAAAGACAAATCTCACCGAACGGTGCGCCTTTTCTCTCGGCTTCCGGCTCGGCGTACGCCTCATGACCGAATCCTTCGCCAATGACGAATGACCCTTTCCGTCAAACAATACAGAATTTCCACACAAATCTCTTTTTCTTTCCACCACATTTTCTTGTGATTTGGAATTGACAAACCACAACATTTTGTGTATAATACTCTTACAGCTTCTACATAACTGACGGATTTTGCGGAGCACCGCAAGGGAATGCAGAAGCCATTATGCCGACCGTCTGGGCAGATCAGTTTCCGCGAAGCTGACCATGCCCTTTTTCTATTTTATCGAAAAAATCCCCATTTACAGGAGGTAACCCCAATGGAACATAAGAATTGGAATGGTTTTAACGCAGGGAAATGGCAGGATGAAATCAACGTGCGTGACTTCATTCAGCAGAACTACAAAGAATATACCGGGGACGCCGCTTTCCTTGCAGAGGCTACCCCCAGAACCAAAGCTCTCATGAAAAAGCTGGAAGCACTCTTTACCATCGAACGTCAGTTCGGCGGCGTGCTCGACATCGACACCACCACCGTTTCCTCGCTGACCAGCTATTCTCCCGGATACCTTGACAAAGACAACGAGCTGATCGTCGGTCTTCAGACCAACCGTCCCCTCAAGCGCGGCGTGAACCCCTTCGGCGGCATCCGCATGGCGCGTCAGGCGTGCGAGGCTTACGGCTACAAGCTCAGCGCGAAAATTGAAGAAGAATTCCAGTACCGTACCACCCACAACGACGGCGTTTTCCGCGCGTACACGGACGAAATGCGCCTCGCACGCCGCAGCCACGTCATCACCGGTCTTCCGGATGCCTACGGACGCGGACGCATCATCGGCGACTACCGCCGCGTTGCTCTCTACGGCGTGGACCGTCTGATTGCCGAAAAGAAGAAGGACAAGGCCGCTATCGGTGCGGACGTTCTCCTGACCGATCAGGTTCGTCAGGAAGAAGAACTCTTCCAGCAGATCGCCTTCCTCGGCTACATGAAGGAAATGGCGGCAATGTACGGCTATGACATCAGCGAACCGGCATCCAACGCCCGCGAAGCGATCCAGTGGACGTATTTCGCGTATCTCGGAGCAATCAAGGAGCAGAACGGCGCGGCAATGTCCCTCGGACGTGTCAGCACCTTCTTCGACATTTACATCGAACGCGACATCGCGGCAGGCATTCTCACCGAAGAAGCCGCGCAGGAACTCATGGACGACTTCGTCATGAAGCTCCGCATGGCGCGTCATCTCCGTACGCCCGAATACAACGAACTCTTCGGCGGCGACCCGATGTGGATCACCGAAGCGGTCGGCGGCATGGGCGAAGACGGACGCACCCTCGTTACCAAGAACAGCTTCCGTGTGCTGAACACACTGTATACACTCGGTTCCTCTCCCGAACCGAACCTGACCATTCTCTGGTCGAAGGCTCTTCCCGAAAACTTCAAGCGGTTCTGCGCGAAGGTTTCCGCCGACACCGACTCCATCCAGTACGAAAATGACGACCTGATGCGTCCGATCTACGGCGACGACTACGCGATCGCGTGCTGCGTATCCGCAATGAAGGTCGGCAAGCAGATGCAGTTCTTCGGCGCGCGCTGCAACCTCGCAAAGCTCCTGCTGATCGCCATCAACGGCGGCTACGACACCACGAGCGGCATTCACATCGGCCCGCAGATGCCCGTCATGGATACGGACAAACTCGACTTTGACGAAGTCATGGAACGCTACCAGATTTACATCGAATGGCTGAGCCACCTCTACGTCAACACGATGAATGTCATCCACTATATGCACGACAAGTACGCCTACGAAAAGACCCAGATGGCTTTGCACGATACGTCCGTGGAACGCTTCATGGCGTTCGGCATTGCGGGTCTGTCCGTTGTCGCGGACTCTCTCAGCGCGATCAAGTTTGCCAATGTCCGTCCGATCAAGAACGACGACGGCTTCGTCACCGATTTTGACACGACCGGCGACTTCCCGAAGTACGGCAACGACGACGACCGCGTTGACCTCATCGCCAAGGATATGGCGCACCGCATGATTACCGAACTCCGCAAGACCCCGACCTACCGGAACGCAATCCACACGCTGTCCGTCCTCACGATCACCTCAAACGTGGCGTACGGCAAGCACACGGGCGCAACTCCGGACGGCAGAGCGGCCTCCGCACCGTTCGCACCGGGCGCAAATCCGATGCACAACCGTGAAGAAAACGGCGCGCTCGCGTCGCTGAACTCCGTAGCGAAGATCAGCTACAGCGACTGCCGCGACGGTATTTCCAACACGTTCTCGATCACGCCGGAAGCCCTCGGCCGCACCGAAGACGAGCGGGTCGGCAATCTTGTGGCGATCCTCGACGGCTACTTCGGCAAGATGGCGCACCACATCAACGTCAACGTCATGAACCGCGAAACGCTGATGAAGGCATACGAAAATCCGGAAGCGTATCCGAACCTGACAATCCGCGTATCCGGTTACGCCGTCAACTTCAGCAAGCTGTCCCGCGAACAGCAGCGCGAAGTCATCAGCCGCACCTTCCACGAAAGCGTTTAAGAAATAGAGTTTTTCGGGGAAACCTTTTTGCAAAAAGGTTTCCCCGAACCCCTTCCAAAAAACTTCAGACGATTGTGTTGACAGAGTATGTGCAGATTTTTGGGAAACGGATTCGGGGGATCCGATCAAATTTTGTTTTTACGGAGATTTTTCTATGACCGGACGTATTCATTCGATCCAGAGTCTAGGGACCCTTGACGGCCCCGGGGTTCGCTTTGTTGTGTTTCTGCAGGGATGCAATCTCCGCTGCGGATGCTGCCACAATCCCGATACATGGGACTGTGCGGCAGGTACCGAAACGACTGTAGAGGAACTTGTAAATAAGGCTGTCCGTTACCGCGAATATTTCGGCAAAGACGGCGGCGTGACTCTCTCCGGCGGCGAACCGCTGTTACAGGCCGCGTTTGCGCGCGAATTTTTTGAACGCTGTCACGCGGAGGGACTGCACACCTGTCTCGACACCTCCGGAAGCGTGTGGAACGATGAGGTCAAAGCACTGCTTGCCGTGACCGACCGTGTTCTGCTCGATATCAAGTACACCGACGATGCGCTGTACCGGAAACACGTCGGCTGTCCGCTGCAAAAGCCGCTGGATTTTCTCGCTTACCTGAACCAACAGGCGATTCCCGTGACCCTGCGGCAGGTCATCATTCCGACACTGAACGACAGCGCGGACAATCTCCGTGCGCTGAAAACAATCCGGGACGCGAACGCCTGTGTGGACAAAACCGAGCTTCTGCCGTTCCGGAAAATCTGTCAGGTCAAGTACGACAAGATGAATTTTCCGTTCGCCTTCGGACATCTGCCCGAGCCGACGAAAGAGAAAATGGCGGAGCTTGAGAAAATCCTCGCGGAATAAGGGAACTCTTTGGAAATTCCGTGTTATTTCCACAGAAATTCACACATTGTTCATATATTTGTTTTATAATACCTCTTGCTGAAAATTTTATAAAAAAATATAAGGAATTGCAGACATGAAAAAGAAACTTTCTATTCTTCTTCTGCTGGCGATGATGCTTTCCGCATTTGCGGGATGCAGCGACACGACCGCAACAGAAGAAACCGACGCGACCGATCCGGCGGCTCAGACGACCGAAGCGGAAGCTGTGGAAACCGAAGAAGAAACCATGTATCTCCCCGACGATCTTCCGGCTGACCTGAACTTCGACGGTACCACCGTTACCACGTTCGGCTGGTCCGGCCCGGTTCTGGTGGAATTCTACGTTGAAGAACAGAACGGTGAAATTGTCAACGACGCGATTTTCGCCCGCAACCTCGCGGTGGAAGAACGTCTCGGAATCGAACTTGAATATCACCTCGAACCCGGCGCGTATGACCAGAGAAACACCTGGGTTCAGGCACTTTCCAGCAGCATCACTGCCGGCGACGGTGCATACGATATGTCCGCCGGTTACTCCATGGCCGGTGCGTCTCTCGCATCCAAGGGGATGTGCCTCCCGCTGAATGACCTCCCGTACCTTGATTTCGACAAGCCGTGGTGGCCGGAATCCCTTCTCGACGAAGCGACCTGCGGCGGCAAGCTCTACTTCTGCTCCGGCGACATCTCCACCTACATGATCTACTATCTGTACGGCGTATACTTCAATCAGGATATGCTCACAGAATACGATCTGGAAAATCCCTACGACCTCGTTCAGAGCGGCACATGGACGCTCGACAAGCTGAGCGAAATGTCCTCCGGCGTTTACGTTGACCTCAACGGCGACGGCGTGAAGGGCTTCGAAGACCGTCTCGGCTACATCACCTATTCCATTTACGTTGACCCGTACTTCTTCAGCTGCGGTCTCCACACCACCGAAAAGGATGAAAACGACATCCCGTTCCTCTCTCCGGAATTCGGCAGTGAAAAGGCGCACAGCGTTGTCGAAAAAGTCGTTGCGTTCACGACTGCGGAAGGCTCCATGGTCGGCAACGGCGCGGAACAGATCGATCCCTCCTACAACGTATTCAAGGAAGGCCGCGGTCTCTTTACCTCCCACGAACTTACCTTCGCGGTAACGCATCTCCGCGACGCTGCGTTCACCTACGGTATCGTTCCCTATCCGAAGTACGACGACGCACAGGAAAACTATGTAACCATCACCTCCTTCCCGTACACCCTGTTCGGCATTCCGATGGACGCAAGAAATCCGGAAATGTCCGCAGCCGTTATGGAAGCGATGGCATCCGAAAGCTACCGCACCGTATCTCCGGCACTGTTTGAAAACGCATTCAAGGTCAAGTACGCGCAGGACGCACAGTCTTCTCTGATGTACGACCTGATCCGTTCCACCGTCTCCTTCGACTTCGGCCGCGTATTCAACAACGACCTGAACAGCATGACCTACTCCCTGTTCCGCAACGCGATCGTTCAGCAGAACACCAACTGGGCTTCCACCATCAAGTCCAACGAAAAGGCTCTCGGCAAGATGATCGACAAGCTCACCAAGTCCCTCCTCGGCGAATAAGCTGTATAGTAGAAAAAGCACTGAGAACAGTGCTTTTTCTTTTTGTATGCACTTTCCTCATTCCGGATCGTATTGGAATTTCTTTTGCGGTTCTCCAATATTAAGTTTTTCGGCAGGAGGTTTGTTCATATCTATGACATATTTCGGATGTAAAATATAAGCTAATATCGTGTAGGAAAAATGCAGAGACAAACCGGAGGGGCGTTTTTGCAGGAACTGACACAGGAATAAATCTCAAGGGAGAATACTATATGCAAAAACGAATATTCGGTATGCTTCTCGCCATCGTGATGGTGGTGGGACTGATCCCCGGTGCGTCACTGACCGCGTTTGCGGAAGGGGTGACGCCCACGCTGACCGTCAAGCGGGACGGTACGGATTTGGCGGACGGCGATTCCGTCTACCCGGGCGATGTGCTGACGGCAAGCTGTTCCGATGCCGGCATCACTTACAGTTGGAAGAATGGGGCCGGGGGAGTCCTTGCGACCACCGCAGACTACACCGTTCCCAACACCGGCTTTGATGACTACGACCGGCTCTACATCTGGGCTAATGGTGCGGACGGTACTGTGGCGGCAACAATGAGCTTTATTTATCGCACATCCCGGGAAGTAACCTGTATCTGCGAGACCAAGTGTGCCGAGGGCAGCGTGAACAGCGCATGCGAAGTCTGTGTGGCTGACCTGAACGACTGTACCGGTATGGAGGGCGACTTTGTCCTCACCGCTGCCACTGAAGTCTGGGTCGGCGGCGTGCTGCTGACGGATGGACAGTACCTGGCAAACGGTGCAGACGCAGCCACCGACACGCAGCCCACAGACGGCTACGCCCATTTCGCCGACGGTATCCTGACGCTCAGCAACTACACCTATGAGGGCACGGGATATGGGGACGAGTCTGCCAGCGATGTTGTCTTTGCCGAGGGTGGTTTCCTTGAAATCGTACTGGAGGGCGAAAACAGCCTGACGAATACCATCAAGGAATCCGTAGACGGGAAGCAAGGCTGTGGTATCGATGGCCTTGGCGTGACGATCCGCGGTGACGGCAAGCTGGATATCTCTTCCGAGTATGGCAGCATGGACGCCGGCATGGTCACCATCTCCGGCGGCACAGTGACCTTGAACACTCGAGTGGCGGGCATCATGGCCGGTTTTGTAAAGGTTGAGGACGGCACAGTGACCATCAACGCTTCCAATGAGGTCTATGGTCAGTGTCGTGGCATCGATGCCTCCATGGGAGTAGAAATCTCCGGCGGCGATGTGAACATCAATGTTACCGGCGAGGATAGCATAGGTATCCGCACCGGATATGATTCTGGAGACGAATTTGTTGACATCTCCGGCGGCAAAGTGACCATCAATGTCACCGGCGAGATCAGCGCAGGTATCAGTGTTGCGAATGCAAACATCTCCGGCGGTACAGTGAATGTTACCGCTGCGTACGGCGGGATCGTTGCTGAAACCACGACCATCTCTGGCGGCACGGTGGAGGCAACAGGCACAGAAATGGGAGCATTCATGTCTGCCCCTGTCACAAGCGATTATACCAATGCGGTATGCTACTACGGTGATACCAAAGAAGCGGCAGAAACCGCAGGCGAAAAGCCGGTCAGCGATCTGGCAGACAACTATAAGCAGAAATATGTCAAGATTGCAGAGAGTACCTCCTCCGGCGGTGAGAGTAATCTTCAGCCAGCTTATGTACGCACGCCCATGGAAAATCAGCTGATACAGAAGGGCAAAAGCAGTGTATTCGTTCCGGATGTTTTCAGTGATCCGGCAATGATTCAGCCAATTCCCTATGATGTAACGTACACACATAACAATGAGGAGTTGGACGGCAATGTCGCGCTCAACAACTGGATTGCACAGCAGTCGGTGGGCACATACGAGATAGCCTACACCCTGACTGTCGATGAAACACAATACAAAGTCCAGGGCAGCCTTACGGGAAGCTTCACGGTTACGGTAGTTGAGGTTCTTTTCTATGTGGGCGAGGAGCCGGCTTCTGCGGATAACGCCTTTATAGTACATGAAGAAAATCTGATTCCCGGCAAATCTATCGAAGATATGGTGACTCCGGCGGAAGGATTGAGTGCCAGCTGCGAAGGCTATACTGTTTCGGGAGATTTCATTGTGATAACGGTCGATGTGGATCCCGAAAATGTCCCCGCAGGTGAGGTCACCGTCCGGCTTCTGTATGAAGGAACGATAGGCGAATACGGTTTCAGCTGCAATGTGTGCGAACGTACAATAACGGTGGCGGCCCCCGAAGTAAAATGGGGTGCATCGGCTGACGCATCCCTCACCGAAGGCACCCTTGCCGATGCGATCGCAGCGGATGCCGCATACATTCAGCTGCTGAAAAATATTACATACAATGAACAGCTGACGATCAACAATTCCGTTACACTGGATCTGAACGGACAGACGCTGACAGCTACGGGAGATAACGGCGTATATGTTACCGGTGATCTGACGATCACAGACAGCAGTACAGCCGGGAACGGCAGCCTGATCGGCACAGCCACAGCCACCGGCACATCCGGCAGCTACGGCGTATATGTCAACTACGGTAACATCACCGTAAAAGGCGGCAGCCTAATCGGCGAGAACAACGGCAATTTTTACGAGAACTATGGCGTATATGTCAATAATGGCAGTATCATTGTCGAAAGCGGCAGTTTGACCGGCACATCCACCGACACCGAGGGATATGGCCCCGGCGTATTTGTCTCCGGTGACATCACCGTTTCGGGAGGCAGACTGACCGGCACGTCTGTCAGTGACTACGGCGTATGTTGCTTCGGTAGCATCACCGTTTCTGGCGGCAGTCTGACTGGTACATCCACCAGCGGATGGAGCAGCGGCGTATCTGCCGGCGGCGACATTACCGTTTGGGGCGGCAGTCTGACCGGCATGGCTGGCGTATCTGCTGGCGGCGACATTACCGTTTCGGGTGGCAGTCTGACCGGTACATCCACCGCCGAATATGGCAACGGCGTATCTGCCGACGGCATCATCATCATCGAAGACGAAGGCAAGATCACTGCCACGGGCGAGACCCCCGTATATATCATCGACGAAGACAACTCGAGCTATACCAAGCAGTCCGAGGGAACCGATGAGACAACCGGTCTGCCCACCGTGGTTCTCGTGGCTCCCGCCGTCACCGAATACCCCCTCTGGGTCGGCGGCGAGCAGTTCACTTCCGAAAAGCTGACCATCAACGGTACGACCGGCACGGCGGTCTACGATCCCGACAACGACACCCTCACGCTGAACAACTACAGCTACACGGGCGAAGGATATGAAGATGCCGCCATCTACTACAACGGCGCAAATACACTGAAGCTGAATCTGGTGGGCGACAACAGCGTTACCCATTCCAGTGATACGAGTTTTAGTTACGGTGTGTATGCAGAGAGCGGCAGCATCGAAATCTCCGGTGACAAACTGACCGCTACCGGCGGTGCAGTTACCGGCTTCGACAGCGGCAGCTATGGTATCCGTACCATGGGAGATATCACCATCCTTAGCGGCACAGTAACCGCCACCAGCGGTGAGGCTTACGGCAGTCACGGCAGTGACAGCACCGGCATTTCTGTTGTTGGAAAATTCACGGTCTTGGGAGGGACAGTGACCGCCATCGGCGGCAAGTCCACCAGTGATATGGGTGGTGGCAGTGCTGGTATCTGGGCTTATGAAGGAATCACGATTTCCGGCGGCGAGATCATCGCAAAGGGCGAGACTGTGGCATTCGGCAAAGCACCGACCATCGCCGATACGCTGGCTCCCTTTGATGAGGACGGCAAGGTGATCGGAAATCCCGATTACGATCAGCTCAAGTACGTTCATATCAAGGAAAAGATCCCCGTTGCATCGGTGACTGTCGGCAGTACGACCACCAACTACACCGACATCAAATCCGCTGTCGCAGCGGCACAGGCGAACTCCGGTTCCACGCTGACACTGCTGGATGACTTTTCCGTGAATGAATATTTCACAGTGGAAAGCGGCACGTTCACCATTGACCTGAACGGCAAGACATGGGAAAGCTCCAAGTGGGTTATGCTTATCGGCGGCGATGCCGATATCACGATCACCGACAACAGCACCAATAAAGAAGGCAAGCTGTTCGGAGCCGGAAGCAGTTATTCGACGATCGTGCTTTACGGCAATGCCAATCTGGAGATTGCCGGAGGCACTGTGGAGGATGATAGCCTCTATGTTATTGATATGACTAGTGGCGGCACTCCGTCGCAGGCAAAGTTCACCCTGTCCGGCGGTAAGCTGATCACAACGAACCCTTTCTCAATCAACGCATTAGGCAGTTCTGTTGCCATCACGGGCGGCACGATTGAGAGTACAGTGTCGGATATCTACTACTATACCGGTATGATCAACCTGTCCGGTCACAGCGATCCCACAGGCATCACGATCTATCTCGATTCGCGCATCGAATCTTGTGACATCAGGCTGCCCGCTGGCTATGTCCTGCTGGATAACTCCGGCAATGCAGTAACCGATCCTGTAGCAGGTCCAATCTACACCGTCGGCAAGCCTGTCATCACCACCCGTATCAAGGCAGTCAATGCCGATGACGAGGCACTCGCAGGCGCGTCCATGCAGATTATGAATGCGGAAGGCGATGTTATTGTGATCGACGGCAACAAGGTGGAATGGGATTCCGCAGCAGATAATTATGAAACCGTTGCTGTGGATGAATCCATCCACACGATCACCGGTCTGAAACCCGGCGTGACCTATACCCTGCATACCACCGTTGCACCTGCCGGATATACAGTTCCCGCCGATGTGGAATTCACCGTCGATGAATACAACAAGGTGACTGTCACCGCCGGTACCGGCACGGTGAACGTGGACGGCGTTCTGCTGGTTGAGTTTGCAGAGACAGTGGTCAGATTCTCGGCAGTTGATGCCGATGGCGAGCCCCTTGAAGGCGCACATTTGCAGATTCTGTCTAAAAAGGACGGTCAGGAGATCGTACGGGAGGAATGGGTTTCCGCAGTAGATAATGAAGAAACCGCAGATGTGGATGAATCCATCTGCACGATTACCGGTCTGTATTCCGGCGTGGAATATATCCTGCGTGCCACCGTTGCGCCCGCTGGATATACAGTGCCTACCGATACGAAATTCACTCTCAGTGCAGATGGAGTGATAACCTTCACTGGCACCACAGCCAAGGACGGCGTTCTGCTGGTCAAGTTTGCAGAGACAGTGGTCAAGGTTTCGGCAGTTGATGCCGATGGCAATCCCCTTGAAGGCGCGACCATGCAGATTCTGGATGCGAAAGGCGATGTCGTTGAGGAATGGGGTTCCACTGCCGGGGCTCATGAAGTTGTGGGGCTGAATACCGGCGTGGAATACACCATCCGCACCGCAGTTGCGCCCGAGGGATATGCAGTGCCTGCCGATGTGAATTTCTCCATTGATGCAGAGGGCAAAGTGACCACCTCCGGCACCATGAACGAGGACGGCGTTCTGTTGGTCAAGTTTGAAAAGGTCTACACCGTCACCGTTGAGTTCGCTGAAAACGGAAGCGTTACGCCCGACAAGGCCACCGCAGCCGCAGGCGAGACCGTCACACTGACGATTGTACCTGACAGCGGCTATACGCTGGAGTACATCCGGATCAATGACGACGATGAGGATTATATGGTCATCGGCAAAACCGAAGTCACCTTTACCATGCCTGAGGAGGATGTAAAGATTGAGGCCCAGTTTACCGAAGGCATTGTCGTTTATTTCGATAATACCGAATCGCAGTGGTCAGATGTTTTCTTCTTTTACGGTGCAGGGCATGCGCAGGGCAGAGCCCTTGGGAATGATCTCTATGGACTGATCGTTCCCACAAACCAAAGCGGATGGTTCACCAACTATATGATCGGCATGCCGGATTCTGCGCATCCTGAGGGAAGCTTCAGAACCGAGAAGATCACTCCTGTGGCCGGTGAAACCTACCGCTATGTTGACTATAGTGTCACGCTGAATGCAGGTTCCGGCGGTACGCTGACTGCGGATGTCACCAAGGCAGTCGCAGGCCAGACCGTCACGCTGACGATCACTCCGGACGAAGGATATAGCCTGGATACTCTGACGGTCATGCAGGGTGAAGACTCTGTGGAAATCGCCGCAGACAACACTTTCACCATGCCTGCGGGCGATGTTGCGGTAACGGCGACATTTGTGGTCTGCGATCACACCGGCAATACCAACACCGATGATGGTAACTGTCTCACCGGGATTGTATGCTCCGTGTGCGGCGGTATGGAGGTTGAAGCCAGAGAAAATCACACCGGCGGCACGGCAACCTGTATTGCCAAGGCAGAATGTGAAGTCTGCGGCACGGAATATGGTTCTGTCGACGCAGACGCCCACCAGTGGGACAACGGCGAAGTAACGACCGATCCGACATGTACGGAAGCTGGCGTGAAGACGTACATCTGTCAGTACAACGCAGAACACACCAAGACGGAAGAGGTAGCGATTGACGCAGATGCCCACCAGTGGAACAACGGCGAAGTAACGACCGATCCGACGTGTTCCGAAGTTGGCGTGAAGACGTACATCTGTCAGCACAACGCAGAACATACCAAGACGGAAGAGGTAGCGATTGACGCAGATGCCCATGCATGGTCTGTTGAGTATACCTTTGCTCCCGACGGCAGTTCCTGCACGGCAACCCGCGTCTGCGGCAACGATGCACAGCATAACGTAACCGTTGATGCAGTCATCACTTCCGAAGAAACCAAGGCACCCACCACGGATGCGATGGGCGAAACCACCTACACCGCTGAATTTGATGTGGATTGGGCAGAAACCCAGACCAAGACGATTGCGGATATCCCCACGCTGAACGAAGTCAAAGTTCCCGAAACGGAAGACGGCGACGTTACCGTTGACAAGGAAACTCCCGCAGCCGGTGAAAAAGTCACCATCACGGTAACGCCCGAACCCGGTAAGGAAGTCGGAGAGGTCATCGTCAAGGATGAAAACGGCAACGAACTTCCCGTAACCAAGAACGAAGACGGTACTTACACTTACGAACAGCCTGCAGGGGATGTAACCATCGAAGTTACCTTCCGCAATCCGGCATGGAGCGATACTCTGATCGAGTGGCCGGCGGAAATCGACCTCGGTACCTACGATCCGAACCGGACGCTGGGCGACATTTCTCTGGCAGACTTCACGACGGAATTCGGTTACTTCGTATGGGCAAGCCCTACAGATGTTCCCGAAACTTCTGATAAAAAGTTTGAAGTAAAGTTTATTCCGAATACCTACGCAAAGCAGAACTACACAGGCGTTCCCGCAGAAGCGAAAGCGGAAATTTCCGTTACTCTGGAACCGAAGACGATCACCGCCTCCCTGATTCTGTCGCAGACGGTATATCCGTATGACGGCGGTGCCAAGAAGCCCGAAGTGACCGCTATGGACGGCAGCAGCACAATTCCCGCATCGGAATACAAGGTATCCTACAGCAACAACACCGGTGCAGGTACGGCTGTTGTGACCGTATCGGACAAAAATGGCGGCAACTATATCGTTTCCGGCGCGGCGATCTTCACCATTCTTCCGAGAGAAGAGGAAGTAACGCTGTATACGGTAACATTTGACGGAAACAGTGATAACGTATCCGGAGTTCCGGCGGCACAGATCGTCGCGGAGGGCTCCAAGCTCGCGGAACCTGCCGCTCCGGTAAAAGAGGACTATGAGCTGATCGGCTGGTCCACGGACAAAGCCGGTGAGAATCTGTGGAAATTCAAGGCGGACAAGGTAACGGAAAATATCACCCTGTACGCACAGTGGAAGCAGGTCATGTTCGACATTGACGGAGACATTCACGATAAGGATGACAATATCCTTGATCACAGCATCCGCATTCTTGTGAAGCAGGGAAGCCGTGTCTTCATGGAAACAACAACCAATGAGGCGGGCCATTATAGTCTGTACCATGTACCGGCAGGTGCGTACAATATTGTGGCAATGGAAACTGACGGCAGAACAGTCACGACAAAGGTTGAAATAACCGACCATAGTGAAACGGTTGCGGCGATCAGACTTCCCGCAGAAAATGTAAGTTCCGAACTGGAAGTTCCCGCAGGTACACCCAATATCGTTGTCGGCGGTCTGGATGATCTGGCAAAGAATCATGCGGAAAACAAGGACAAGCCGGTGGAAGAACAGCCTCATGTCACCGTATTCATGGTAGTCGAACAGCAGGAAGACCTGACCGACGACAGCCATGTATCTACTGACGAGGCGGAAAAGAAGGAAATTCAGGACGCTATCGTCAATAAACACGAGGAATCGTTGGAAGGCAGTGATGCAGAGGAAGAACGAGATTATACGTTCCTGACCATCGACATCAGCAAGACTACGGAAACGAAGAACGGCGTTACCACGGAATCCATTGACGAAACGGGCGATCAGCTTGTAGAAATCATTGTCCCCTACGAAACATCCGGACGGAAGAATTTCAAGGTATACCGTCATCACGGTACGGAAATTCATGAACTGACAGAAAAGGCAAACGAAGCCGGTGAATATATTGGTATCGGCGACGGAATTATCACGATCCATGCGAAGAAGTTCTCTACCTACGCGATCAGCTCGATAGAGGATTTGGAACAGATTCCGGAAGAACCCGAAAATCCGGTGGAAGTCGAAAATGTAGCGATCGAAGGTGCACCTTCTGAGGCAGTTCAGCCCGGAACGAGCATTTCGCTGAGCGCAGATGTCAGCGGTACCGGTCATACCGGCGAAGTGATCTGGGAAGTTCATGGCAATACGGATAAACGTACGCAGATCACACAGGACGGTGTACTGACGATCAGCGAAAACGAAGAAGCGTCTTCTCTGACAGTCACGGCACAGTCTAAGGACGATGAATCGAAGATTGCGGTAATCACAATTACGCTGGCTCCGAAGACCGAACCCGAACCGGACGACAAGGAACCTGAAAATGATTCCTTCGATTACGATGCGTGGTACCGCGCAGTCATGATGCTGCGTAGAAAGCAGGCACTTGAAGAAGCTGCCAAGGCGGAAAAGCCTGAAAAACCGGAAGAAATTCCCGAAACGGAAACCGGCTGGCAGAACCCGTTCAAGGACGTAGCGGAAACCGACTGGTTCTACGAAGATGTGGAATTCGTGAACGAAACCGGACTCATGATCGGTACGAACACGACCGGAACAAAGTTTTCTCCCGAGGATACACTGACCCGTGCGATGCTTGTGACCATCCTGTGGAGACTGGAAAGCGAACCGGTTGTAAACTACCTGATGCAGTTCAATGACGTTCCGACGGAAGAATGGTACACCGAAGCGGTACGCTGGGCGGCTGCGGAAGGCATCGTCAACGGTTACGGCGACGACACGTTCGGTCCGATGAACGCAGTGACCCGCGAACAGGCGATGGCAATCCTGCACCGCTATGCGGCATACAAGGGTCTGGAAAGCGGCATGATCTTCCCGATGATCCCGCAGTATGATTACAGCCTGTGGGCGGAAAACGATATTCTCTGGGCGGACATGATCGGTCTGACCAACGGGATCGGCAAGGACATCTTTGATATGACGGCATCCGCCGACCGTGCGGAAATCGCGGCATATCTGAGACGGTTCTGCGAAGCCTTCATGGAAGAATAATCCCATAAACAAAAGAGCGGACAGCGGAGACGTTGTTCGCTCTTTTACTGCAAATTGACATAACAAGACCGCAGGAATGATTCCCGTTTTTGAATCATAATTCCTGCGGTCTTGTTATCCTGTCTGCCGATGTCATTCGCTTTGTGTTTCTTTCTTGTCCTGGATCTGTTTCAATGAGGCAAACCGCAGGAACTGTTTCCGTGAGGAAACACCGAGCTTGGAATAAATATTTTTGTTGTGGTATTTCATCGTGTTTTCCTTGATGCCAATGACAGCGGCAATCTCCGCTGTGGTTTTACCCTCGGCATACAGTTCATAAATACGCATCTCCTGCGGAGTCAGCGTCTTCAGATTGCAGAGGAAGTATTCGTAATCCTCCAGCACGATCTCGTTTTTGCTTTCTTCCGAAAGATGGAGAATCTCGCTTTTGGCAAGCTCATATTCCTCCAATGCCTTTTCATACGCCTCTCTGGCACGGGCGGCTTCTTCCTCGGCGGCAATTTTTGCTGCTTCAAGCGTTTTCAGCTGTTCTTCATGATCGGATTCTTTTTCTTCGATAAAAGCAACCAAATCATCGAATTCACGGATTTTCAGCTGCTCACCTTCGTCCTCGTTATGCTTGATCTGCTCGATCTTCCGGAGAATCGGTGCTACATATTTCTTGCTCAGGAAAAGGCAGTAGGCAAACATGATGAGTACGACCGCGAAAATAATCCCCACCGTTTTCATCTGTCCGCGCCAGACAATGGCCTCAAACTGCGCTTCCGTAATCATAAGTGCGGCGGTAAAGGTGCTGTCGCCGAGAATTATGTCTTTCATTCTGCCGATACAGCATTCTGAACCGAAATGAAATGCCGCAATTCCGCCTTTTTCGGTGATCTGAACTTCTTCGGAACCGATCGTATTGTAGCTGCCCGAATTGAACTGTCCGGTATACACACCCTGTTCCTGATCGAGCAGAGCACCGACCAGCGGTCCGAGCCGGTCATCGCTGATCTTTTTGGAAAGCTGAAAATACATATCGTTGATTTCAAAGCCGCAGACACCGATGATATTGTCCTTCGGATCGTGGAGCGGCACATAGACATACCGTGCGCGTTCCCATGTATCGGGAAGCTCCACGGCAGGACTGAGAATATAGTGCGTACCGTTCCCGAAGGCAGAGTCACAGGCATTAAAAAAATCGGTACGCATTTCGTTGTTCCAGCCGCTGTGGAAGGTCAGATTGCCTCCCTTGGCTGTGGAAAAGGAGCCGCGATAGAGTGCAATTTCATTGTTGACCGTACTCTCTGAGTAAAGATTGATGTATTTGAGATAAACGCCGTTGTAAAGCGGCTCCCCGGAACGGCTGTTGACCGTGGTATCCAGAATATAAAACGCACCGCTTGAGGGAGCAAGCTGCATATTCAGATAAACGGTATCGTAAAGTGCCCCCTGCAGAGCCGAAAGTGCTTC
Source organism: Oscillospiraceae bacterium (assembly GCA_015065295.1). Lineage (GTDB taxonomy): Bacteria > Bacillota > Clostridia > Oscillospirales > CAG-272 > UMGS1696. The sequence continues at coordinate 4,820 of SVQN01000032.1, read as the reverse complement.
TGCATTATTCTTCAGATGTTCAAACGACAGATTTTGTTCGGCCAGAAAATTCTGCAGTTCCACTTCCAGCTGTTCGGCGAACGAAATGGCGTGAGCCGCCGTTTTGTCGTAATCCCGTTTGATGTTGTCTGCATACGCGGAAAGCTGTGCATCCAGTTCATTCATAATCTGTGTACCGGCGGGATTCATGATCCCAAACAGGTTCAGGAAAAGAAAGATCAGCGATAATACCAAAGCAATGGCGGAAATAATGTAGGCAACAAAACGCCGGCGGATGGAGATTCCTTCCGTTTTGATCTGGCGCAGGATGCTCGGCAGATCGAATTTCAAAAATGTATTCAAGGAACGCCTCCTTATTTGCCGGACAGGCTTTTCAGCTCTTCAAGGGAGCTTTCCGCCAGTGCATCCAGAACTGTATCGGAATCCTCACCTTCGTTTATCCTTCGGATGTACTGATTGTGCGCCGTTTTCAGTACCGATTTCACGTTCGTTTCAAAATCCGACTGAATCTCCGATGCGCCGTCATAGAGCGGAAGTGCGTAGAAGGTATAGGAATCCAGCATCGTATCCACAGCGCGGTACACACTTCGGTAGTTTTCTTTCTCAATGAGAGAAAAATCGGCAAACAGGGCTTCCAGAGCATCCTCCCGCACCGGCAGATATCCGGCATTTGTGACAAATTCCAGATTGTGTTCTTTTTCGGTAAGCCATCTGGCAAAGAGATACGCAGCCTGATTCCTGCGTTCATCTTCACTTTGCATCGCAAAAAGACCGCCGCCGCGATAGATGGCACCGGAGGTGTTTTCGGTAAAGATCGGGTATGGCAGAGCCACAGCTTCAATGGGTTCCGTCGAGTTGTCGGGATAAATGACCTCAGCGGGCTGATACAGTACATCCGCAGTGGAACCCGTATTGGCGATGACCTCCGCCGTTTTCCAGCGTGCGGCCGCATAGCCATCGTCCAGACAGATACCGCCGCCGATCGCTGCTTTTGCAAGGGGAATCCAAATGGTGCGGAACGCCTCATCGTCCAGACGCAGTCTGCCATTGCGTATGAATTCACTGCCGTATGCTTTCATCCCCACATAAGCATAGTGATAATAGTCGTTGATCTGTAAAAAGCTCTGTCCTCCCGACCAGTTATAATAGGCTCGTGCTGCCGAAAATACACCGTCATAGGTCGAAAGATCGTCCGCCGTTATCCCGGTATCGGCACTGAAACGGTCGAATAACGTCTTGTTCAGATAAAATGCTTCGGTTGATTTTGCCACGGGAAGCATGAGAAGCTGCTCGCCGAAATAGCCCTCAGAGAGAAAATCCGCATGAAAAAAAGACAGTTCGTTTTCGGTGAAATATTCATCCCACGGGAGAAGATTGTCCTGTCCGACGATTTCCGCTACTCTCGGATAAGCGGTAAACAGATCGGGCATTTCTTCCGCACCCGGTTCATTGTTTGCAGAAGCTGCGAGTGCCTTGTCAATGGCAGAGGAACTGGTGACCGACACCACGTTGACCGTAATGCCGTACTCACTGCCCAGGGAACGGTTGAATTCATCAATGACTGTATTCAGCGGAGATATCGTCTGGCTTCCGTACACATGCCACATGGTCAGCGTAACCGGATCGGCGGGACTCGGCATACGTTCACGCGCACAGCCGGAAAATATTGTCGTAAGAAGTGTAAGACTAAGGAGAAATGCAAGAGTTTTTTTCATGCTGCCACCTTCCAGTAAGGGTTTCCTACCCGAATTCCCACCCTTTTTTTAAATTTTTTCGGTTTTCCTACCCGTTTTGATCCAATCGGGTGGGGACAAAAGCGTGAAAATCCGTATAATAATACTTGCAAGGATACCGAAAGAGGGTATAGGTCTTGCCGTAAGCTCCATATTACGAAATGGGGTACCCCTTTATGATGACGATTTCCGTCTATAAAGAACTCTGCGGACGCGCCAACGACAACAGAGTCTGCCCCAAATCCTTATGCTTTTATTCATTATATCATAAAATCCCGAATCAATCAAGGGCGATTGCGGATTTACAGATACCGTCATCGTTCCACTGGAACAGAAAGGAGGATCCGCCCGATGGAGGCTCAGAAAACCGCCGCCTATAAAGTCATATCCGATGCGGACGGAAACCGATACAGGTTTTACTGTGAACTGTCCGGCGCATTGGCATGTACAACCGAGCCGCTCTGTGCACAAACGCCCGAAGAAGAATTGCGGATTGCATGGGAAACGGGCGGCAGAAAACATTTGAGTCTCTGTCACAAATGCGGGAGATGGGTCATTGATGCCGTATACAACGTGGATGTCTTTGAATGTGTGGAATGTGCGCCGTATGAAGAAGAACCGAACTACTGCAAAAACTGCGGCATCCGGATCGAAAAAACGTCCGGAAAATGCCCTGCCTGCGGTCATAAGCTCGTGTATGAGGGAGAGGAGAGTGCAAAATGACACGGGAAAGCCGATTCCGGAATCTGGAGCAGTTCGGCTTCGGACCGAATGTAATGAAGAAAACAAAAATCTGCGCCAAATGCGGTCAGATTGCCAAAACAGGAACCTTCTTCTGCCGCAGATGCGGAGCCTTTCTTCCACGGGAAACCCTGTACGACCGCTACCGACGACAGCACGCCTGCTGTACCGGATGCGGTACAGTATTGACAAAAGACGCGAAATACTGTCCGCACTGCGGAATGAGAACGCGGCTTGACACTGCGGGAAAATGATACGGGAAGTAATCTTCTGATATTTATACAGGGAACATTGTGAAAAAACTTTTATTAATTACAGGGATACTAATCATCATTCTCGGGGTTATCGCTTTATTATTCTCCGCACTGCAGAGATACGGATATTATCATTTGCTTGACGGAGATGCCGATATGTATCTCGGAATGCACCGGAGAATGATCCAATTTTTAGTGATTGGAATTATTCTTGTGGTGATTGGAGCAGTGTGCATGATTATTCGCAGATAATCATTTGTAAATTTCTATGCAGGCGGAGCAACCGCAAAAAATTGCAGAGATTTTATCCAGGAGGAACAGAATATGAGTCTTTTTGATTCCATAAAAAATGCGGCACTCTCCGCACTGAAGAGAGAGTCGAGAAAAGCTGTAAACAAAGCAGTAAACACTGCCGTGCAGAACATCGGCAAAGGCCGAAACCACACCGAAAAATTTACGTTTACCGCATTGCCGGCAAATGTTGACGAACTGAAAGCACTTCCGGAAGCTAAGCTGGACACCGCATTCAAAACAACTGCGCTGACAATCCTTGCGCTCAGCAGATACGAAGCCGATCCTGAAGCCGCTTTTGCAATGCTTTCTTTCCTGAAGGGTCCCGAAGAACTCAGTACCAGTGAAAAGAGCTTTATGAAGGATCGTCTGAACGGAAAGGAATATAAAGTCCGTTCGTTCTTTGAAGGTGCGGTACCGGACAATGATTACACGCCGAACAAACCGTATGTCATTTCGGTTATCGAAAATCCCTATTCCTTCGATAACGATAACTGGGCAACTCTGTATGTGACGAGCGGCGGTGCGGATAATCCCAGAAACATCAAACTGAGAAAGAAGCCCTCTACGGGTGAGTGGTTCTTAAACGACATTCAGTGTCTCGGAGACATCCGACTGCCGAAGTCCGAGGACAAGTGGGCGTAATTTCCGATTATACTATTTTACATATCTGGAGGTAACATTATGGCAAAGCATACCTGTGCAATCTGCGGAGCGGAAGTAGGTCTGGTCTCCGAACAAAAACTGGCAGACGGCAATTTCATCTGCCGCAAGGTCTGCTCGAAGAAATGTCTGAAAATTTTTGACAAGGTCGAAGCAACGCTGGATTCGGTAAATTCCCACATCGAACAGGTGGACTTCGGCACCAAAGCATGGAATCAGATTTTTGTACCGCTGACGAAAACGAAGGTCAAGGAAGAAAAACTGAAGTACTTCGGCAGAAACGGCGCACTGTGCGTATCTCCCTCCACCGGGCTGGTAGCAGTCACCGAAAACCGTTACAAGATCTTCATTTTCGGCAAATCCACCCTCGCCTGCGTTTATCGTCTTGCCGACCTTTACGGCTACGAGTACGAATCCGAGGAAGTCAAGAACTCCGACGGCAAGACGGAAACCAAGCATTTCTGTGTCCTGCTGTTCCACAACACCCCCGGTCTGTATCAGGTACGTCTCGAACTCAGAACCTCGGCCGAGTATAACGATATGGTGAAGTATTTCGACACCCAGTTCGGTATCCAGAAGACTCTCGGAAACATCAAGAACACCTGGAAGCAGCAGATCAATGCGGCTAAGGCAGTAGCGGGCGCAGTCAAGGCAGTCAAGGACGGCACGGTGGACGAAGCGGTCGCAGAAAACACCATCGACGCACTGGATACCATGCAGTACGGCGACCGTACCGAATGGATCGCAAAAGCAGACGCTGCTCTTGCAAAGGTAGCAAAATAATTAAACAACATCGGCATGTCGGGGGCGATGGAGCATTTTGTTCTCTCGCCCCTGAATCACAGAAGGAGAAACGATACCAACATGAAAAATTTAACTGTTCTGCTGCTCGGACTGACAGCGGCTGCTTTCCTGTGCCTGTTTACGGGATGCGGCGAAAAAACATTTGAAGTGGATTACTGCGGCGAAAAGCTGATGTACGACGGTGCAAAAGACTCCTATGCCCCCGGTAAGGAAGTCACACTTCGCTATACGCTGATTGCGTCGGACACTTCTTATGCTTTCTATCTGGATGGAGAAGAACTGGACGTGGAATACGACAGCAATAAAGGATATTTCATCCGCTTTACCATGCCGG
>SVQN01000118.1 GCA_015065295.1 Oscillospiraceae bacterium | reverse complement strand
TTTTTCCCCACACCCCTTTTCAAAAAACTTTAAATAAAAAGGGAAAAGTTTGATTTAATTATAATGCATGAGACGGAATGTGTCAAGCGAAAATCAGAATTTATCCCGTTCGCGTTTTGCCCAATCGACGGTTTCGCCGTCTGTGGTATTCCAGTCGGACGCGAGAACGTCAAGAATCGTCTGCCACGCCGCTTTCGCTTCCGGATGGTTTCCTAGACGTTCGTGCAGGAATGCCAGCGAATACATCGCCGACAGATCGCGCGGTATGTCTGCCGCCGCAAACGAGCGTTCAAACGCTGTGACCGCGCGGACGTTTTCGTTGATTTTCACAAACCGTTCGCCGAGTTCATACTGTGCCTTATGATCGCCTGTGTCCACGCTGTCCCAGATTGCGAGAGCTTTTCCGGTATCACCGCCTGCAAGTGCGAGATCGCCCCGGAAAACCGACGGCATTGCTGTGGAACAATGCGGTTCGTATGCCGCAATCAGCGATTCCGCACGGTCGGAATACCGCCGTTCGATCATGGCGGCAATCAGCAGTTCGTACAGCCGCGATGTGACCGGCACCATCGGCAGATACGGCTCGCAGGTACGGATAAAATCGTCAAGCTCCTTTCCACAGAACTGATGATACAGCAGCCAGATTTCGTCGTCCTCCGGCGCGTTTTTCATCGCCTGACGGAGCATCCGCCCCGCTTCCAGACGGTCGCGCTGGTTTTTGGCGAAATACAGCCGTGCGTAGGTTTTCAGTATGCGCACATCGTCCGGCGAATGTTCCAGTGCCCTGTCGAGTACGTTTTTTGAATAGTCAAAATTCTCTTCCGTAATCCGTTCGTGTCCGAGAAGATAATCCACCCGTTCCAGCTCGTCTTCGTCCGTGATGCCGAACAGATCGTCGATCCGTACGCCGAAAAAGACCGCCAGTTTCGGCAGAAGGGCAATGTCCGGCGTGGTCGTGCCGCATTCCCATTTGGACACCGCCTGAAACGATACACCCGCAAATGCCGCCAGTTCTTCCTGTGTCATGCCGCGCTCCGTCCGCAGACGACGGATGGATGTTCCGAGATTGAGTTCCATGATAGCCTCCGTCAATATAGGATGATTTCCGTAAGCCGCTTACGGTTTTATTATACCAGATTTTCCGCAGGAAGCAATAACCGCGTTCTCGATGAACTTCAACCGGCAGGGGAATTGCAAACGTTCGGCAGAATGTCTTGACATCCGATTTCGGCAGGCGTATAATATAGTAAAAAACAGACGAAATACCCGGATCAAGGAGTTTTTATGTTTGATAACATCGGCGGAAAACTGAAAATTACAGCGAAGCTGTTCATGACGGTCGGAACGCTCGGCAGTATCGCCGCGGCGGTGTACCTGACCGTGAAGAATATGATACAGCTTTGGTGCGCCGCTGCATTGGCGGTCGGCGTGCCGCTCGTCTGCTGGTTTCTCGCCGCACTTCTGTACGGATTCGGGGAACTGATCGAAAAAATGACGGAAATTGCCGCCAATACGCGCGGAACGAACGCACCCGTGTCAGAAAAAACCGCCGCCGTCCAGACCAATCCCCGCCAGAAGCGCGATACGCTGGAGACGTGGTACGCCGAGGGTTTGATTACGGAAGAAGACTATCGGAAAAAACGGACAGAAATCAGCGGATGAAGGAGAGTAAATCGTGAATATCCTATCGAATAAACTCCTCTGTGTGCTTCTGTTTGCCGTTCTGCTTCCCGGAATTCTCGGATGTGCGGCGTTTCTTCTCCTGTCCGCCGCCGACCTCGTTGTGTGGATTCAGGCGGACGTATACGACGTACCCGCAATTCTGGAATCCCTGCTTGTCCGGACGGTGGACGCGCTGACGTTTCTGCCGGTTCTTCTGCTGTTCATCGGCGTCTGCCTCGGACTGCGGAACGGGAAGCATCTGCAAAGTCTGTATACCGTTTCCGTTGTCTGTGCAGTGCTTCTCGCCGTTTCTGTTATACTGACAGGCTTCCTGACCGACGGCATTCCCGCATGGGAAACCGTCCTGCGGCAGTCGGCGGTCTTCCTGCCGATGCTGTGCGTTGCCGCCGATACGCTCCTTTCGCACCGGTTTCTGATCCCGGCGCGGATCGGCGCACTTGTCATGACCGTATGGAAAATCCGGGAAATTGTCCGGCTTCAGCAGCCGGAACGGACGATCGGTTTTCTGACCGACAGCCTGTCCGCTTTTCTGACAGCGGTATACTGGCTTGCCGTAACCATGCTGATATTCGGGCAGGTCGTTTATTATTCCCATGCCGTTTATAAGAAAATCCAGACGATGGAACATACCCTTGCAGAAGCCAGACGTGTTTACGAGAAGGGAAATATGCCCGAAGAAGACTATACCGAAATAAAGGCACAGATCATGAAATATCTGTAATCATCCGAAAGGAGTACTCCATGGCTGAACTCATTTCCCAGTCTCTCGCATTCCGCGAGGAATACGATGCCGGACTGAAAAAACTGATTGCCGACCGCCGTTCGGAGCTTGACCGCATCCGCGCCGAACGGATGAGTCCCGCAAAGATCGCCGCCGACCGTGAGAAATTCCGCCGGGAATATCTCGATCTGCTCGGCTGGCCGCTCAATCAATACGACGAATACCGCAAAACGCCCATGAACGTCCGGAAAATCCCCCACGGCGAGAACGATTTTGCGGTCATCTGGCAGATGCAGTTTGAGGTTCTGCACGGTCTGTGGTTCTACGGCCTGTTTTTCGAGCATAAAAACAAGTCGGATGACCTCCCGTTTGTCATCTGTCAGCACGGCGGACTCGGTACGCCCGAAGTTGTTTCCGGCGTTCTCGGCGAAACCTACAATTACAACCATCTCCTCGAACGTGCCGCCAATTACGGCAAAGGTGCCAATACATTCGCACCCGGTCTGTATCTCTGGAACGACGAATACGGCCCCAAAAAAGACCGGAACCGCATCGACAACGACCTCAAACAGCTCGGCGGCTCCATCGCCGCACTTGAAGTTTTCGCCATCCGCCGCACACTCGACTATTTCGCGGACGAAGGCTGCGCCAGAGAGGGGCATATCGGCATGATCGGTCTGTCCTACGGCGGTTCGTATACGCTCCTGACCGCCGCTGCCGAACCCCGCATCTGTGCCGCCTATTCTTCCTGCCAGTACAACGACCGCTACATCCACAATTGGTGCGACTGGACGTGGAAAAACTCTGCCATGTTTCTTGATGCGGAAATGGCAGCCCTCGTCGCACCTCGCGCCCTGTATCTCGAAGAAGGCGACAACGACGAACTGTTCGACGACGAAACCTTCCTCAAAGAATGCGAACGTGCCGTCCCGTTTTTTGAAGCGGCAGGCGTTCCCGAAAACCTGAAATTCTGTGCATTCAAAGGCACCCACGAACTCTGCAATGACAACGACGGCTACGATTTCGTCTTTCGTTATCTGTAAGCTCACTAACGATTTACGCTGACTCATATCCCTTTTTCAGTTGAAAGTTTTTTGAAAGGGGTCCGGGGAAAACTTTTTTTCAAAAAAGTTTTCCCCGGAGAACCCCATTTTATAACACAAGGAGGCACACTATGGCAAAGTATCCGATTGGGTTCTGGAACTATACGCCGACCGGGCTGCTCGGTCCGGAGGACGTGAAGGACTGGGCAGACCTCGGCATGACGATGGCGGTCAGCCCCGAGTTCAATCCCGCCGTTCACGACAAGACAAAGCTGCTGGCGATCCTCGATGCCTGCGCGGAGTACGGTATCAAGGTCATCCTGAGCGACTCCCGCGCACGTTGGGGCGGAGCGGCAAGTGATCCCGAAGCGTACGAAAAGCGTTTTACCGAAGCATACGAGGACTTCGGTAAACATCCGGCGGCGATGGGCTTTCACGTCGGCGATGAACCGTGGAGCGATGAAGCGTTCGCGGACTGCATCGCGGCGCACCGCATCCAGCTCAGGGTCGCACCGGAACTCACCCCGCACCTCAACTTCCTGCCGTACTGGGAAGGGCAGGAAAAGGATGTCCTCAAGGCTCCCACGTTCAGCGACTGGGCACAGCGCATGGTCGAACAGGCCGACCTCAAAATCCTCTGCTACGACTGCTATACCCAGATGAATCCCGAAGAAGCGGGCGTTCACCAGTATTACACCAACCTCCGCAAGTTCTCCGAAGCGGCCGACGCGACCGGAATCACGCCGTGGACGACCCTTCTGTCCGTCGGTCACTTCCGCTACCGCTGTCCGAACGAGGACGACCTCCGCTGGCAGCTCAATACCGCCGTCGCATCCGGTATGAAGGGCATTCTGTGGTTCTTCGTTTACGAACGCGCGCCGATGTCGAACTACCGCGTACCGCCGATTGACGAGTTCGGCGAACGGACGGAAACCTTCGGCTGGATGTCCCGCGTGAACCGCCACTTCCTGCATCAGTTCGGCGATTTCTTCCTCAACGCAGAACATAAAGCAACCTACCACACGATCAAGCAGTACGGCGGTTATGCCGCGTTTGTCCCCGGCGAATCGTCCGACGTGATCCTCGATGTGGAAAGTGTTCACGGACTTCCGGCAGTGGTCGGTTTCTTTGAAAAGGACGGCGAAAAGTTCGTCGCGGTTGTGAACAACAACACGAAGGAAAGCGGACAGTTCCGCCTGCACGTTCCGAAGGATGTCAAGGTCTTCCAGCGCATGAACTGGAACGGCGGCTGGGACGACCTCAAGACCCACCGTCACGACGCGTATTACAGCGAATCCGAAACCGAATGCATCGGCGGCGACTGGCTCGCACCGGGGCAGATGAAGGTTTATAAGTATGAATAATGATTGCGGGGAGAACCTTTTATAAAAGGTTCTCCCCGATTTCTTTTATGCACTGTGAATTCGATGGATTTCAGACAACCAATATTTTGTCGGCTATCTGTAGGGGACGATGCCCTTCATCGTCCCGTCTGGCAATTTGAATTCACAAAATTGGAACTATAACCATTGCAATTCACAAAATTTTGTCAACTGGATTGTTGATATTGTCCATAAAATCCAGACAT
>SVQN01000031.1 GCA_015065295.1 Oscillospiraceae bacterium | reverse complement strand
CTTGTTTTCAAGCTAATACCCAGATTCGAACTGGGGACCTCATCCTTACCAAGGATGTGCTCTACCAACTGAGCCATATTAGCATTGGCGGTTCCTGACGGCTTGCCGCTCAACGTATTATATTATATCAGAACCAATCGGATTTGTCAATACCTTTTTTGAAATTTTATTTTTTTCTTTTTGGATTGAAGTTTTTTGAAAAGGGGTGTGGGGAAAAACTTTTTTCAAAAAAGTTTTTCCCCACGAATTTACCATTCATACTCAAAATCAATCTTTCCGGCGACGCTGTCGTCCACAACGCAGATGAAGGTCTTGCCGCAGTTGAGAATCAGCTCGTCACCATTGCGGTATTCGAGGTGAACCGTCGAGGTCTTCGATTCGCGCGACCAGTTGATGACCTTGCGCTTGCCGTTGGTGATGTAGTAGCCCTGACCGCTACCGACCGTGCCGACCGCAAGACGGCCTGCCGCGTCCCCGGGAATCAGCGAAATGTCCGTGAACAGGATGATGACGTTCTTGACGGAGAGCTGTTCGTCCGTCGTACCGTCCACATGGGGCATACCGTCGTACTGATAGCGCAGGTATTCGCCGGTTTCTTCATTATATACAAAGTCCACCGTCTGGAGACTGGTCGATTCCATCCGGACGTGCGGCGCGGGACTGCCGACAAGCTGATTGTCCGTCTCTTCATCGTAGAAATTGAACATCGGCACCTGATTCGGGTCGAGAGCGGTGCGGTAGCCCTTCTGCTTGATCCCTGCGACGATACCTTCGCCGGAGGTCATCATACTGTGTTCGTAACCGACGTTGTTCATGCGCCATGTGTCACGCCAGAATGTGTTCGGCAGGTACATATTGACGCCGTCCATGTTTTCGATGCCGCGCCAGCTGATTTTCGCGTACGCCTGCTCACTGCCGCCGGCATGGACGTACAGTGCGTCGTGATTCGCAAGAAAATCAACAAAATAGTCGCGGGACGAACGGACGGAGCCGACCGTTCCGAGATTTTCGTAATCCGAAACGAGCATCATAATCCGTGTGATGCCGCCTTCCGCCGCGCATTCATAGAAAACTTCGCCGCTGCAGAGACCTTCCTGCGGGAGACTTTTCCGGAGGTTGTTCAGCATGATCGCCACGGGACGCTGATCGCGTTCTTCTTCCGTGGTCGTCGCGCCGGTGAGATAATTGAAAATGCGCGCGGGTTCTTCGGGTTCCGGTTCGGCTTCGGGGACGGGTTCCTCGGCGGGAGTCTGTGCGGGATCGGCTTCGCTGTCGGGATCGTTGGAGTAACCGGAAATATCGGAATCCGCTTCCTCAAGAAGTTCTTCCGAGGAGGGAAGCGTGGGAACTTCCGGCTCTGGTTCCGGTTCGGGCGTTTCGGTTTCGGGTTCCGGTTCGGTCTCGTCCGCAATGTCGGTCTGCGGTTCTTCGGCTTCCGGTTCCGTCTCCGGCTCGGTTTCTTCTTCAGTTTCCGGTGCGGGAGCTTCGGTTTCCGGTTCCTCCGTTTCGGTGACGGCGGGAGCGTCCGTTTCCGGAAGGGGTGTGGTTTCGGGTTCGGTATTGCGGTTGCATCCGGCAAGCATCAAAAGCGCGAGAGACAGCGCAAGGATGCGTCGGGGATTTTTGAGAATGTGAATCATGATATCGTCCTGTTGTTGAGTTTTGTGGATGACCACGTTTGTCCAAAATCTTATTTTACATCAATTTCCGGATTCTGTCAAGCCTGCGGACGGATTCAATGAAAAAAAGACGTCCGGAATTTTTCCGAACGTCTTGAATTTTATCGGTTTTACAGCCCGAACTGCCCGATATCCGCGAACAGTTCCGTCAGTACCGCGATGTTTTCGTCCTCGAATACCGTATCCTTCGGTGTGTGAATCCGATCCATGTAGTACCCGACGAGCGGCGTTTTTGTCTTTTTCAGCGCGGCGACCGCGATGTATTTCTTGAAATTCATCTGGTCGGAGGGATAAATCGCGTTCATCGACGTGGCGAACAGCGGGATTTTCTCCGTGGAAGCACAGCGGCGGCGGACGGATTCACAGAAATCGTTGTAAGAAACTGTCTGTCTTGCCGGCTTGGAGGCGAGAATCAGCAGCCAGTCCCCGTCGGACACGCAGTCGAAATTCACGAGAAGCGTGCGGTCGCGGACGGTTTTGTGAGCCTTCGCAAACGCTGCCGATCCGAACAGTCCCGCTTCCTCATTGTCGAACAGGACAAAGCACACGTCATCCCGGTCGGCAAGCCTGTCCGCGAGGGTCAGAACGGTCACAACGCCGGACGTATTGTCGTTGGCATTCTGCCTGTTCGCGGGACCTTTTGTCATGAGGAGGCAGATTGCAGCGATTCCGGCGAACAGAACCAGTTCGCTCAGGAACAGATCAATTCCGTCCGGAAGATCGAGCCAGACAAACAGCGTGGTGAAAAGAATGTCGATCAGCAGAACCGGCAGAACCATCAGCAGGCCGACAAAAATCTGATACAGCAGAAAGATCACAAAATTCTTCGGCGTGATGAAATTGGGAAACGGCAGTCTGGCGCAGGTATCGTAATGCGCGCCGTAGACGACCGACGCGGTGTCGGGGTTCCCGATCACGATGTTGCGGTTTTTCGGGAGTTTTCCGGATTCTTCGACGTGCATCCGCTCGCCGCAGATGTCCGACAGATGTTCAATGAACGCGGTTTTCTGCGTGAACGTCTTTCGTATCTGATAATTTTGTAAAAGATCGTCTTTCCAGTTATGTACCATAAGAATCTACCCAGATTGAAGGTTTTTGAAAAGGGTGCGGGAAAAACTTTTTGCCTAAAAAGTTTTTCCCGCGAAACATTATTTTATAGATCGGGTGCGCCGAACGCGATTGCCAGAGATGCGGCGAGAACCAGGACGGAAATGCCCAGTGCGACAAGGCAGAAGGTCATTTTCCGGCGTTCACCGGAGTTCCGGAAGCGTATCGTCCCGCCGATGAGGAACGGAAGCGCGAACGCCGCAAAGATGGCGAGATACTGTAAAACGAACAGCATCGCGGATTACAGTTCGCAGTTGCCGACGGTGCGCGGGAAGGGGAGAACGTCGCGGATGTTGGAAACGCCGGTGAGATACATGACGCAGCGTTCGAAGCCGAGACCGAAACCTGCATGACGCGCGGTACCGTACTTGCGGAGGTCGAGGTAGAAGTCGTAGGATGCTTCGTCCAGACCGAGTTCAGCCATGCGTGCGCGGAGGAGATCGTAGTTGTCTTCACGCTGGCTGCCGCCGATGATTTCGCCGATGCCGGGAACGAGACAGTCCATTGCGGCAACGGTCTTTCCGTCGGGATTGAGCTTCATGTAGAATGCCTTGATTTCCTTCGGATAGTCGGTAACGAAGACCGGACGCTTGAAGATTTCTTCGGTCAGGTAACGTTCGTGTTCGGTCTGGAGGTCGCAGCCCCAGTATACCTTGTAGTCGAACTTGTCGTTGTTCTTTTCGAGAAGTTCAACCGCTTCGGTGTAGGTAACGTGACCGAATTCGCTGGAAACGACGTGGTTCAGGCGGTCAAGGAGTCCCTTGTCCACAAACTGGTTGAAGAACGCCATTTCTTCGGGGGCGTTTTCGAGAACGTAGTTGATGATGTACTTGATCATGTCTTCGGCGAGCTGCATATCGTCCGCGAGATCGGCAAACGCGATTTCGGGTTCGATCATCCAGAATTCTGCTGCATGACGGGTGGTGTTGGAGTTTTCCGCACGGAAGGTCGGGCCGAAGGTGTAGATGTTCTTGAACGCCATTGCGTAGGTTTCGCCGTTGAGCTGACCGGAAACGGTGAGGTTTGCACTCTTGCCGAAGAAGTCCTGCGTGAAGTCAACCGCGCCGTCTTCCGTCTTCGGAATGTTGTCGAGGTCGAGGGTGGTTACGCGGAACATTTCGCCGGCACCTTCGCAGTCACTGCCGGTGATGAGCGGGGTGTGAACGTAAACGAACGCGCGTTCCTGGAAGAACTTGTGGATCGCAAACGCTGCGAGGGAACGTACGCGGAAGACCGCCTGGAACAGGTTGGTTCTCGGACGGAGGTGGGAGATGGTGCGGAGGTATTCGATGGAGTGACGCTTCTTCTGGAGCGGATAATCGGACGTGGACGCACCTTCGAGTTCGATGGCGGTCGCGTGGATTTCAAACGGCTGCTTTGCGTCGGGCGTTTCGATGATCTTGCCTTCGATGATGAGGGCACTGCCGACGTTGTATTTGCAGATTTCCGCAAAATTCGGAAGATTGTTGTCGTAAACGACCTGAACGGGTTCAAAGAAGGTACCGTCGGAGATCATGATGAAGCCGAAGGTCTTGGAGTCGCGGATGCTGCGTACCCAGCCGCCGATTTTGACGGATTCGTGGTCGATGGCATCCCGCTCGCGGTAAAGCTGTCGGATGGAGGTGAGTTTTTCCATATCTGCATTCCTTTGTTGTAATGGGAGAATTTGTTCATTTGATAATGTAGTATTATACCACATGAAGAGGGAGAAATGCAAGGTTTCCGGGAAAATCTCTTGAAAACATCCGGAAAAATCTCTTTGAAAAAAGGATTCCGGGGAAATTGCTTGAAAAAAACGCGGATATATGCTATATTGAAGAAAAAAGGAGGCGATTTTCTTGAATACAACACCCTATATGACGATCCGCCGGATCGAATTCATGGTAACGTACCGCTGTACCGGCGCGTGTCAGCACTGTTCCGTCTCGGATTGCCGGAATTCTCCGGACGCAAAGAATTTCGTCCGTCCCGACAAGGCGGCGGAAGCGGTCGCGCAGCTTGCGGAGATGTTTGATGTGTCGTCCGTCATGACGTTCGGCGGGGAACCGCTTCTGCATCCGGAAACGGTGTGCGCCGTCCATCGCGCGGCAGCGGATGCCGGAATTCCGAAACGTCAGGTGATTACAAACGGCTGTTTCACGAAAAACGAAGACCGCATCCGCACCGTCGCGGAATCGCTGTACAGCGCGGGCGTGAACGATCTTCTGCTGTCGGTAGACGCGTTCCATCAGCGGACGATTCCGCTGGACATTGTCCGGCGTTTCGCGGAGGAAGTACAGCGGACGGGACTGACGCAATTCCGGCTCCAGCCCGCGTGGCTTGTGAACCGGGCGCACGACAACCCGTACAACGCGGAAACGGAGCGGATTCTGGCATCGTTCCGCGACATGGGACTTACCGAAAACGAAGGAAACGACATTTTCATGGCGGGCGATGCCGTGAAGAATTTCGCGGAGTATTATCCCGCGCCGTGTCTGGAGCTGTCGGATACCTGCGGTTCAATGCCGTATACGGAGCCGCTCGACCGCGTGACGAACCTGTCGGTCAATCCGAACGGGGACGCGGTGGTCTGCGGATTCATGATCGGGAACATTTACCGGGAGCCGGTCGCGGAGATCGTGCGGCGGTACAATCCCTATGAAAATGAAGCGATGCGTGCGATTCTGGAAAACGGCGCGGCGGGACTGCTGAATCTGGCGGCGGAAAAGGGAATTGATGTGGATACGCGGGACTGCTATTCGGTCTGCGATGTCTGCCGGAAGGTCTGCGGACAGTTGGGAAAGAGGGAATCGGTATGAGTGTTTGTACGTTTCTTGCTTCCGATGGGTATCTGGAACCCGTGACTCCGCTGCGGGAATATCCATTGGATATTCTGATTGCGAACGGAACGATCACAATCGAAGATGGCGGCGCGGATGATAATTATTTTCTGCATATCTTTCCAGAGGTCGGCAGTTATACGGATAAGAAGTGCGGGGTCGCGTTGGAATGGAATTACACAGAAGGCAGATCAAAGCAGATTATAGACTATATCCGAAATGCCTTGCGGAATACGGATTCTGTTGAACTCTGGCATGTATGGCTGACGGATTTTTATGAATTTGAGGAAAGACCGTATATTCACAGGAAAACTGTTACCGTCGATGAACTTACCGCAGAGCATATCCGTGAGATTGACAATGCGGAAATCTGGAATATACCAGATAAAATGTATCCGGACAGACCGTCTTTCTACTGCTTGACAATCCGACGTTAGAACTGTTCGAGTATCTTACAGCCGAACTCATAATAAGATAACAAATAACCCCGGAATCACGGGAAAAAACGTGATTCCGGGGATTTTGTTACCTTATTCCAGATAAGATTCCATCGTACGGGTGAGCATTTTGTCTGCCGCCTTCTGATTCTTCTGGAAGAACGACGCAAAGTCGGTCGTACCGCTCTGGAGATTGCTGAGCAGACCGTTGTATACGTTCCCGACGTTCATCAGATAGCCGATATCCACAATACGTCCGTCGAGCAGGTAGTCGAGCATTTCCACGGATTCTTCGTCGCGCATTGCCTTGTAGGTCAGTGCCTTGTCGTAGTACGCCGGCTTCAGCGTGCTCATGGAGACAAACGACAGGTATTCAAACACCTTCGACGACATTTCCGGATCGGCCGCCGTCGTGGGAATCGTCAGCGCGTCGGATGCCCATGAATGAATGTTGGTGTGGTAAGCGTCCTGCGTTTCGTCCAGCTTGGGAAGCGGGAGCAGACCGAAGTCCACGTCCATGTTGCGGAGACGGGTCACGCACTGGAGTACTTCGGAGTAGAACAGGGACTGGTTTGCTTCAAACATCGTCTGGAAGACCGACCAGTCGCCGCCGAGCTGTCCGCGGCAGGTAATGTGGTCGTTTCCGAGAACGCTCAGCATCTTTTCCGCCGCAACGGTCAGGCGTTCGGTCAGACCGCGGTAGATCAGGCTGTCGTCCGGGTCTTTTTCAATAATCTTATAGTCGAGCGCGTAGAGGAATCCGGCAAAGGAGTCGCCGGTGGTCAGCAGTCCGAAGAAGTCGTTCAGGTCGGGCTTGCCGTTGCCGTCGTCGGTGCCGATGTTCTGGGTCAGTTCGAAGAGCTTGTCGATCGTCCACTTGCCTTCGCGCACCAGATCGTACAGATTTTCGATGTGCAGATTTTCCGCAACCTGCTTGTTGTACATCATCGACCAGGTACCTTCGTTCGAGACGAGCGTCATGTCGCCGACCGCAAGGTAGTTCCGGTTCAGAATGGAGGTGTCGTCCAGAATGCTGTGAGTATAATACGGTGCGTCCGGATGGAAGGAGGCAAATTCGTTCAGATCATAGAGAAGTCCCTGCTGCGAAGCGGTCAGGGAAGTAGCCAGGGTCAGCATTCCGAGGTCAACCAGATTGTCGTTCGCCGCCGCCGAGTTTTTCAGTTCGGTCACGAACGTACCGTCCGCGATGGTGTACGGCTGAATCTTGATGTTGAAGTATTCGTTGACGGTTTCGTTCCGCTGGAAGACCGCGTCGTTGATGACTTCGCCGTTGAGACCTTCCGAGTATACGTCCATACTGACCCACCATCCGCTGGAGTCGGGGGAACGGTCCATGATCCGGAATTCGTATCCTTCATAATCGGCCGCTTCGATCTGCGGGTCGTAGGCGGGTTCTTCTTCGACGGTTTCCTCGGTTGTTGTTTCTTCGGTTCCCGAAGGTACGGCAGTGTCCGCTGTTCCCGCAGAGGTTTCTTCTGCCGCCGGAGCATCGCTGCACGATACCAGAACCGTGGATGCCAGCATGGCGGTCACAAGCATCCAGATGAGCGTTTTCTTCATGATTTCCTCCTGTAGTGTGAGAGTTTTTGTTTATTATAGCACAATTTGCATCGGAAAATCAACGATTTTCAGGAGAATACAGGAAGTTTTTTCAATCGTTCAGGCTCGTCGTGATCGCGCCTCTTGCCCACAGAATCCACTTGGCTCGGTCCAGCGGATTTACGCCCCGTCTCGGATTTTCGTGAATCACGCCGTCCGTGCATTCGCGGTACCCCCGGAATGCAGACGAACATACTGCCTTGCCGGACGACATCGACGCCAGTTTCGCCGGAAAATCCAGATAATTTGCCGCCGGGACGATTGCTTCGAGAACCGCAACGTCGCCGAACGTGGAGGGCGTTTCGTATTCGCCGCCCATCCGGACGATTTCCGTGATGATCTTTCCGGCGATGCCTGCCGGTGCGGAGATCCGCAGGTCGAGCAGGGGTTCCAGAAGGGTCGAGCCGAGCGACGCCATCCCGTTCATGAACGCCATCGGCGTGCAGACGAAGAAGTCCAGCGGGTGTGTGTGGATCGTGTGGTGCTGACCGCCGACGAGGGTGCATTTGAAGTCCGTGACTTCCCAGCCGTACAGCCCCTGTTCGAGACAGCGGTTGAACGAGGTGCGGATGTGCGTCTGGTATTTGTAGAAACACTGGTTCGACGGGAGCTTGCCGTGGTACGATACGCCGTACCCGCGCGGCATCGGTTCGAATTTGAACTGTACAACCGCCCAGCACGGCTTCGGCATGGTATAGTCGGCGTAGGCAAATCCGGCGCGTGCGGGAGTTTCCTTATAAATAACGGTCGGCGGAGAGAAGTCCGCTTCCAGATTGTAGCGTTCCCGGAGGAGGCTGTCGATGACCTCGAGCTGAATCCGTCCGGTGGTGTTGATCGTGATCTCGCGCTGACCGTTTTCCCATTTCGCGTCGATGTAGGGTTCCTCGTCGGATAGTTCGTGCAGAGCTTCCGCCAGTTTCGGAACGGTGCCGATATCGCCCGATTTCGGCGTTACGCGGACGCGCAGATAGGGAGACGCGAGCTTATAGCAGTCGCCGAGCGCGAGCGAACCGACGAACTGTCCCGTTTTTGCGGAGGAAAGTCCGCACAGTGCGGCGATATCTCCGCCCGTGACTTCGCCGGCATCGACCGGACGTGCGCCCTGAAACCGGCGGATCTGCGAAATTTTTTCGACTTCCGGCGGCTTTTCTTCGAGTTCCACGGCGGCGTTGTCGTCGTCTTCCTGCGGCTTTGCCTGCTTTGCGGGATCGAGCAGCGTGACCGCGTCGCGGTTTTTGATCTGTCCGCCGAACATCCGGATATAGGAGATTTTTCCCATCGTTTTGTCGTGTTCGATCTTGAAAATAACTCCGGAGAGGGCATTGTTTTCGCTGGAAAGCCGTTCGGACGAGGGCATGAAATCCACCAGAAAATCCGCCAGTTCCCGGATGCCGAGCGACAGTTTCGCACTGCCGTACAGGACAGGCGTGACCGTTCCGGCGGCGATGGCTTCGCGGAGAAGTTCGCACGCGCGGTCATGCGGGAGGATTTCGTCCGAGAGGAACGCCTCCGCCGCTTCGTCACAGACATCGCACAGGGCTTCCGTGACGGCGGTATCGAAATCTTCTCCCTGAAGGAACGCGACGGAAACGGAATCCAGAGCTTCATCGGAAATGCTCATGAGCGGAAGATAAACGTGATTCCCGGGCAGACGGCGCAGTTCGTCCGTAACGCGTGCGAGGTCGGAACCGGCGCGGTCGATTTTATTGATGAAAATCAGACGGGGAAGGGAACGGGAATCGAGGGCTTTCAGAATATTTTCGGTATGTGCGCGCACGCCTTCCACGGAGGGAACGACCACAATGGCATAGTCGAGAGCGGAAATGGATCGTTCCACTTCGCCCGCAAAATCGACGTGCCCGGGCGTGTCGATGATGTTGATGGCCGTGTTCCGCCAGAGCGTGGATGCGGCGGCGGTACGGACGGAAATTCCGCGGGATTTTTCAATGGACAGGCTGTCGGTGGAGGCAGTTCCCGCGTCAACGGAACCGGCACTGCGGACGGCACCCGTGAGATAAAGAAGCTGCTCGGTGAGCGTGGTCTTTCCGGCGTCCACGTGCGCGAGAATTCCTAAATTATGGTAAGTATCCGGCATAGTTTCACCTGATTTGCATGGATTTTTCTACATTATACATTGCGGATTTTCGGATGTCAAGAAAAGATTCGGCGCGGAAAATATTGAGGGGCATAAAATAATAAAAAATCGGAAAAAACACGGATTTTCGTGAAAAACATCCGTCATTTTCTAAAAAAATGTCGGAAAATATTGAAAACATATTGACAATCCCATGCAAACATAGTATCATTATTATTGCACGATTTTTGCATCTGTGCTGACATTTCCGGACGGCGCAAAGGTCTCCGGAATTCCCAAAACATCAAAAAACGCGCCCTAAAATATACCGTTCGGGACGGTCAGTGACCCGTTTGGTAAAGCATAAAGCGCGTCGCATACAATTGAATCGTTTGGTGTTCACATCCGACAGTTTTTAACAAAAACCGGGATGAAGGTTCATCTGAGAAATCATGGCTGCAAGCCGGTAGACTGAGGAACAGTCGTAAATCCGTTTTGTAACACACTCTTTGCGGGGGCTGTGATTTGTCGGTATGTGAGTTCGCGCAGAGCTGTAATACGGCTATACGTGGTCTTTTGCCGCAAAGGGGGATGCAAAAAATGGATAACAGCAATACTACTGTACCCGAAAAAAAGAAAAATATTGTAGAGTTGAAAAATATTACCGTGCGTTTTGACGGAGAGACGATCCTTGACGATCTGAGCCTTTCCATCGGGGACGGGGAATTTGTGACGCTTCTCGGTTCGTCCGGCTGCGGAAAAACGACGACCCTCCGCCTCATCGCAGGATTTCTGGAACCCGACGAGGGAGAAGTGTTTTTCGACTCGAAAAGCATGAATGGTGTTCCTGCGTACAAGCGTGAGGTCAACACCATTTTTCAGCGTTATGCGCTTTTCCCGAACTACAACGTCTTTGAAAATATCGCCTACGGTCTGCGCGTCCGCCATGTTCCGGAAGCGGAAATCAAGGAACGCGTGCAGGAAATGCTCACGCTCGTGAACCTCGAAGGCTTCGGAAAGCGTCCGATCACCAAGCTCTCCGGCGGTCAGCAGCAGCGTGTCGCCATTGCGCGTGCGCTCGTTCTCAAGCCGAAGGTGCTTCTGCTCGACGAACCGCTGGCTGCGCTTGACCTCAAGCTCCGCAAGGATATGCAGCAGGAACTCAAGAACATCCAGAAGGCACTTGGCATCACGTTTGTGTTCGTCACGCACGACCAGGAAGAAGCCCTGTCGATGTCGGATACCGTCGTCGTCATGAACGAGGGCAAGATCCAGCAGATCGGCTCCCCGATCGACATTTACAACGAACCGGAAAATGCGTTTGTCGCGGACTTCATCGGCGAATCGAACATTCTCGACGGCGTGATGAAGGCGGACTACCGTGCGTCCTTCTCCGGCAAGACGTTCGACTGTCTCGACTCCGGCTTCGCGCCGAACGAACCGGTGGATGTCGTCGTCCGTCCCGAAGACGTGGATATCGTCACTCCGGACAAGGGAATGCTTCAGGGCATCGTGACCTCCGTGACCTTCCTCGGTGTTCACTTCGAGATTATCGTCGATATCGGCGGGTTCAAGTGGATGATCCAGACGACGGACGAGCATCATGAAGGGGAAGAGGTCGGTCTCTTCATCGAGCCGGACGCGATCCATGTCATGAAGAAATCCAAATATTCCGGACAGTTCGGCGACTACAGCTCCTTCTCCGACGAAATGGATACCATGAGTGTCATCGAGGATGAGGAGGACGAATGACGTGAAAAAGAAAACTCTCGGTCAGCAGCTTCTCGGCGCGCCGTATGTGGTATGGGCGGCACTGTTCGTGATCGTTCCGCTGATTATTGTCGTATACTATGCCTTTACCGATGCCGGCGGCAATTTCACCATGGACAACATCGCCAAGCTGAGCGAATATAAGGAAGTGTTCTGGCTCTCCATCGAATATTCCTTCATTGCCACGGTGATCTGCCTGCTCGTTTCCTATCCGTTCGCGTACCTGATGAGCCGGAAACGGGAATCCACCCAGCGGATCATGATGATGCTCGTCATGCTGCCGATGTGGATGAACCTGCTCATCCGGACGTATTCGTGGATGAACATCCTCGAACGAAACGGACTTATCAACAATTTCCTCGCCCTGTTCGGCGTGGAGCCTCTGAAAATGATCGGTACTCCCGGCGCGGTTATTTTCGGTATGATCTACAACTACATTCCGTATATGATCCTGCCGATCTATACGGTCATGTCCAAAATCGACGTCAGCGTGCTGGAAGCGGCGGAAGACCTTGGCTCGAACGGGTTCTCGAAGCTGCGCCGCATCATCCTGCCGATGTCCATGCCCGGCGTGGTTTCCGGCTTCACGATGGTGTTCGTCCCGTCGGTCAGCACGTTCTATATTTCCCAGAAGCTCGGCGGCAAGATCATGCTCATCGGTGACGCCATCGAAAAGCAGATTCAGTCGCTGTACAACTACAACCTCGGCGCGGCACTGTCGCTGGTACTGATGGTGATGATTCTCATCTGCATGGCACTGATGAAGAAATTTGCCGGTGATTCCAACGACGGTCTCATCATGTGAGAGGGAGGCGGACTGCATCATGAAAAAATCCATCGGAAACATCTTCCTTGCACTGATCTATATCATTCTGTACGCGCCCCTTCTCGTGATGGTGTTCTTCTCGTTCAACGAAGCGAAGAGTACGACGGTTTTCACCGGATTTTCGCTGAAATGGTATGCGGAACTGTTCTCGTCGAGCAATACGATGACGGCTCTGCGGAACACGCTTGTTCTCGCCGTAACGTCCGCGCTGATTGCTACCGTGATCGGTACAGCGGCGGCGGTATATATGTATAATGTCCGCAGCCGTGCGTGGAAAGCATCGCTGGACATGGTGACGAATCTGCCGATGATGAATCCGGAGATCGTCACGGGGGTCTCGATGATGCTGCTGTTCGTATTTGTCGGCCGTCTGCTCGGCGCGGTGAACTCGCTGAGTTTCGGAACCCTTCTGATCGCGCACGTCACGTTCAACCTGCCGTACGTTATCCTGAACGTCCTGCCGAAGCTGAACCAGACCGACCCGCACCTTGCGGAAGCGGCACTGGATCTCGGAAGCACGCCGATGCAGGCGTTCTTCAAGGTGACGCTGCCTTCGATCATGCCGGGGATTGTGTCCGGGATGATTATGGCGTTCACGATGTCGCTGGACGACTTTGTCATCAGCTATTATACGACGGGTTCGGACTTCCAGACCCTTCCGCTGATGATCTTCGCCATGACGAAGAAGACCGTCAAGCCGGATATGTACGCGCTGTCCAGCGTGATCTTCCTCACCGTCCTCGTACTTCTGCTGATCGTAAATATCGGTCAGATCAGACAGGAAAAAAAGGATCAGTGATGAAATTGAAAAGTATTTGGGGAAACCTTTTTGCAAAAAGGTTTCCCCAAACCCCTTCCAAAAAACTTCAAACAAGTGGGATGACAAAGTAAGTGCAGAGCGTTTGTATACAGGATTTTGTATGCTGCACAGCCGGTTTGGTATTCCGAATTTGCATCTAACGTTGTTTATCTATTTATATTAAAAGTTTTTGAAAATGGGGTTTGGGGAAGAAACTTTTTTCAAAAAGTTTCTTCCCCAAGAAAATCCATTAATTTTATCATCCAAAAAAACAAAGGAGTAACCTCAATGAAAAAAACATTCTGCGCTCTTTTGGCTGTTTGCCTGATGCTTGCCGGCGGGATGACTTCCTGCGGCGAGAAAAACGTGACCCTTGAAAATCCGACCGGCACCTACTCCACCGAATACGCGGGCACCACGCTCAACGTATTCAACTGGGGCGAGTACATCTCCGACGGCAGCGAAGGCTCCTTCGACACCAACGCCGCGTTCGAGGCTCTGACCGGCATCAAGGTCAACTACATGAATTTTGAATCCAACGAAGCCATGTACGCCAAGCTCAAGTCCGGCGCGGTTTCCTACGATATCGTGATTCCCTCCGACTACATGATTCAGCGTCTCATCAGCGAGGACATGGTTCAGAAGCTCGATTTCTCGAAGATCGACAACTACAGGTACATCGCGGACGACTACCGCGACCTCTACTTCGACCCGACGAACGAGTACAGCGTACCCTATTCCGTCGGTATGGTCGGCCTGATCTACAACACCACCATGGTGGAAGGCACACCCGACTCGTGGAGCATCATGTGGGACGCGAAGTATGCGGACAACATCCTCACCTTCAACAACCCGCGTGACGCATTTGCGATTGCACAGTTTCTCCTCGGCATCGACCTCAACACCACCAATCATGCGGACTGGGATGCGGCGGCTGCCAAGCTGAAGGAGCAGAATGCGGTGCTTCAGGCGCGCGTCATGGACGAAGTTTTCAACAAGATGGAAGGCGAAAACGCGGCGATTGCTCCGTACTACGCAGGCGACTACCTGACGATGGCGGAAAACAACCCCGACCTTGCGTTCGTTTATCCGAAGGAAGGCACGAACATTTTCGTGGACTCCCTCTGCATTCCGAAGAGCGCGCAGAATTACGAAGCCGCTTTGATGTACATCAACTTCATGCTGGAACCGGAAGTGGCTCTCGCCAACGCGGAATACATCTGCTACGCTTCCCCGAACACGGCCGTTGTTGAAAACCCGGACTACGCCCTTTACGGCAACGAATATCTCTATCCTGCCGAAGACGCCAAGCCGAAGACCCAGTACTTCCACGACATCGACGTGGAAACCCGTTCCTACTACGAAAAACTCTGGGAAGACATCCTTCTGGATGATTAATCAAATGAAGTTTTGCGGGGGAAACCTTTTTGAGGAAAAGGTTTCCCCCGCACCCCTTTCTAAAACCTTTTTGGATAATAAGATATATAAAATTATGTTATGAGAAAAACTGTAAAATATTCGTTCAAAGCATCGCTGCCGGTGATGGCGGGGTATGTTGTGCTGGGGATGGGGTTCGGGATCCTGTTCCAGAGCAAAGGGTACGGCTGGTTCTGGGCGTTTCTGATGAGCCTGACCGTATATGCCGGGTCGATGCAGTATGTGGCGATCGACCTGATTTCCGGCGGTGCGTCGCTCGTCACGACCGCTTTGATGACGCTGATGGTGAACATCCGGCATCTGTTCTACGGAATCACGATGCTGGAAAACTACAGGGATACGGGCAAAGAGAAGCCGTATCTCATTTTTGCGCTGACGGACGAGACGTTTTCGCTGGTCTGTTCGCAGGAACTGCCGGAAAGCGTGGATCGGCGGCGGTATTATCTGCTTGTTTCGCTGTTCAACCAGTTTTACTGGGTGGCGGGAAGCACGGTCGGCGGGCTTCTGGGGAGTGCGCTGACGTTCAATACGCAGGGGATCGATTTTTCGATGACCGCACTGTTCACGGTGATTTTTGTGGAGCAGTGGGAGAAGACGAAAAATCATCTTGCGACACTCATCGGACTGGGGATTTCGGCGGTCTGCCTGCTGATGTTCGGGGCGGAACGGTTTCTGATTCCCTCGATGCTCGGCATTACGGCGGTGCTGTTCCTTGTAAAGCCGCTGACAGGGAAGGGGGCATGACGGAATGAGCGAGACTCTGCGCGTATTTCTGATGATTGCGGTCGTCGCGCTGGTGACGGCGGGAATCCGGTTTCTGCCGTTTCTGCTGTTCCGGAAAAAGACCCCGGACGCGGTGCTGTATCTCGGGCAGGTTCTGCCGTATTCGATTATGGCGATGCTGATTGTGTACTGCCTGAAAGGGGTGGACTTCCTCAGTGGAACGCATGGGATTCCGGAGGCCGTATCGGTTGCGGCGGTGGTACTGCTGCACAAATGGAAGCACAGTACGCTGCTGTCGATCCTCGGCGGAACGGTACTGTACATGGTGCTGGTACAGATTGTGTTTGGATAAAAAGAAGGACGGTATCGGGAAGATATCGTCCTTCTTTACTGGAACAGTTTGATAACCGGGTGTCAAACTGTAGGGCCACGGCGCGCCGTGGCCGCCAAAGGATTTGAACAGAGTATATTTTGTAAATAAAATGTTCGATTTGGAGAGATTTCCGACCAAATATCATTTATCCAAATTGATAGACGGACACGGCACGCCGTGTCCCTGCGAATTACGCTTTTTTACCGGAAATATTCCTTCCCAGTCAGCAGATACTCCACCCGGTCGAACACGCCCGCGTTACATCGGCATCCCTGCGGTACCGTCCGCTGATACACCATTCCGCATTTCTGCATGACTCTTCCCGATGCCGGATTCGCGTCCGCGTGATAGGCGTAAACCTGCCGCAGACCGACGTCCCGCAGAAGAAAATCCAGCGTCACGCGTACCGCTTCGGTCATCAGCCCGCGATTCCACCACGGCTTCCCCATTTCATAGGCAAGTTCCACCTGACCGAGTTCGTCGTCCGGGCGCATTCCGAACATCCGTCCGATCACGTCGCCGGTGGATTTCAGTTCTATTGCCCAGCTGTACCGCCGGGGATTGTCATACGAAAGCCATTTTTCCGTGAACATATTTGCCTTGGTCTTCACATCGTCGAGACAGTCCATGGGGACGTAGTTCGTCCATTTCCAGACGTCGTATTCACTCCAGCAGTTCCGGTACATCGGCTCAAAATCGTCTATGACGTATCTGCGCAGAATCAGCCGCGGGGTCTCGAGCCGCACGGTTCCTTTGTGTTTCATTACTTCAACGCCTTCGTTTTTTCATACGCAGCGATGATCGCATCCATGGCCGCACTGCGGAATCCGTGTTCCTCCAATGCGCGAACTCCCGCGATGGTCGTTCCCGCCGGACTGCATACCTCGTCCTTCATTACCGCCGGATGCTTGCCCGTTTCCTGCATCAGCGTGACCGTGCCGAGAATCATCTGCGCCGCGTATTCCATCGCGGATTTTCGCGGAACCCCGCACGCAACCGCGCCGTCCGCCAACGCTTCCATGAACAGGCACACGAACGCCGGACCGCAGCCGGACAGTGCCATGCCTGCGTCGATCAGCTTTTCCGGAATCCGGTCGAATTTGCCCGATTCCGACATGAAATCAAGGAATTCCGCCATTTCCGATTCCGTCACATTGTCCGTGGACGTGCAGAGCGTCATGGATTCCCCGACCGCCGCCGCAATGTTCGGCATGATGCGGATCACTTTGTACTCCCCGCCGCAGAATTTCCGGACGGTATCGGTCGTCAGTCCCGCCATCATGGAAACGATTACCGGTTTTCCCGTACGTTCTTTCAGCGGTACGATCAGATCGCGGCAGGCATCCTCCGCCATCTGCGGCTTCACGCCGAGGAAAATGTACCGGCAGTTCTGGGCGATCTGTGCTGCCGTAGCGGATTCGCATCCGTACTTTTCCACAGCATCGGCTACTTTCGTTTGGTCAAAATCACAGACCATAAAATCGGAACCGAGTTTTTTCGCCGCCGCCGTCATCAGCGCACCGCCCATATTTCCGATTCCGATAAATCCTGCAGTAGTATACATAAAAAATCCTCCAATTCAGCAAAAACTAAAATTCTATATCCATTCCAGTCCAAAAAGGTTTTGGAGAGGGGCGGAGTATTTGCTTCGCAAAAACTCCAGGGGAAACCTTTTTCCTTAAAAAAGGTTTCCCCGAGAAAATTCATCTGATATGTCCACTGCCGCGGACGACGTATTTGTAGGTGCAGAGTTCGGCGAGTCCCATGGGGCCGCGTGCGTGGAGCTTCTGGGTCGAGATGCCCATTTCGCAGCCGAGGCCGAATTCGCCGCCGTCCGTGAAGCGCGTGCTGGCGTTGACGTAGACCGCCGCGCTGTCGATGCCGCGCACGAATCTGTCCGCCGCCGCGTTGTCACGGGTCACGATCGTTTCGCTGTGGTGCGTCGAGTGCGCGGAAATGTGCGCGATGGCTTCGTCCACATTGTCGACCGCGTGAACGGCGAGGATGTAGTCGAGGAATTCCGTGTCAAAATCGTTCTCTCCGGCGGGAGTACCGTCGATGATGCCCGCACAGAATCCGTCCAGACGGAGTTCCACCGGGAGTTTTCCCTCGGATTCGCGCTTTTCCACAAGAAGTTCCCGCATCTTCGGCAGAAGTTCACCGGCGATTTTCTTATTTACCAGGCAGACTTCCGCCGCGTTGCAGACCGACGGCCGGCTCGTCTTCGCGTTTTCGATGATCTTCAGTGCCATGTCGATATCTGCCGTTTCGTCGATGTACAGGTGGCAGATTCCCGTGCCCGTTTCGATGCACGGAACCTTCGCGTTTTCCACGCAGGTGCTGATTAATCCCTTGCCGCCGCGCGGAATCAGGAGATCGACATATCCCACGCCGTTCATGAGGTCGAGCGAACTCTGGCGGGAGGTGTCCTCCGCCTGACCGATCAGCGTTTCCGGATAGCCCGCATCCGCGCAGCCCTTCCGTAAAGCCCTGACAATCGCCGCAGATGAACGGTAGGCGTCCTTGCCGGAGCGGAGAATCACCGCGTTGCCGGACTTGATGCAGAGTGCCGCCGCGTCGGACGTCACGTTCGGACGGCTTTCGTAAATGATCGCAATCACGCCGAGCGGTACACGGGTCTTCGTGATTTCCAGACCGTCTGCACGGATGTGGGATTCGGTGACTTCCCACGCCGGATCGGGCAGCTTCACAACTTCGCGGATGCCGTCCGCCATGCCCTGAATCCGCGCTTCCGTGAGCTTCAGACGGTCGAGCATGACCGTGGACAGCCGTCCTTCGGCATCCGCCATGTCGAGCGCATTGGCGGCGAGAATGTCCGCTGTGGCTTCGACGAGACGGTCGGCCATGGCGGTGAGGATGCGGTTTTTATCTTCGGTGGGAGCGGTCATGATGGAAGTTTTGACCGCCGCGGTTTCTTTCATGATTTCGAGTGTGGTTTTCATAATCTATCTCCGATGGTGTGATTTATGGAAAAATAAGTTCAGCGGCAACGCCGTAGTGGTCGCTCGCACACAGACGGGTAACAGGAGAACTTTTTGTGCCGAACCGTTCAAACGATTGCAGGACGGGGAAGTCCTGCGGATAGGGATTTTTTATAAGAATCCGGTCGCAGCGGACACTTTTCTGGATGGTATTCGGCGGATCAACAATTCCCCAGCGCGGATTATTCCGGAAATCGAGAGTTACTGACGGTGGAATTCCGGTATGTTCCGACCACGCTTCCGCAAGATCGAAGAAAAAGGCATCTGCGCCATGCAGGGATTGTTCACCGATGAGAAAATGATGGACAGCCGACTGTTCCGAACAGTTGAAATCTCCCGCAAGCAGGGTATGATCGGTGAAGATTTCTTCATTTTCGCGGACAATCCGCACGATGGCACGTTCCCGTTCAGACGCACTTTTCCAAGGAAGATGCAGGCTGACAATCCTGAGAGAGATTCCGTCAACGGATATTGTCGCGGATACAGAAAATTCAGAATCATTTACGGCGTCCAGCGGATACCGGCTGAGAAGCGCGGTTCCGGAAGGTTCATTGAGATGGAAATAGGGAAAATTCCGTGTAAGGAGAGCAAAAATCGGGCGGCTGACTTCCTGCAAACAGAAAATATCTGCACGGCAGGCAGTAACTTCTTCGATAATTTGTTCGACTCGTTCCGGCATACCAGCATCGGATTCCCAGAGATTGTACGAAGCAATTTTCATCGCTTTCCTACAAAACGGGTGCAGACGGCGGTATTTTCAAGAATATCGTACAGGATCGACGGATTTTTTCCGTTGGCAATCACCATATCGCAGCCCGCGTTCATGACGGACAGTGCCGCCGTGAGCTTTGTCTGCATTCCGCCCGTACCGATCGCTGAACCGCTTCCGCCTGCCGACGCCATCATTTCCGGCGTGATTTCCGTTACCACGGGGATCAGCGTCGCGTCGGGATCGGTGCGCGGATTGGCAGTGTACAGACCGTCGATGTCGGAGAGGAGAATCAGCAGGTCGGCGTGACAGTGAACCGCGACAATCGCACCGAGGGTATCGTTGTCGCCGATGACAATTTCGTCGGTCGCCACGGTATCGTTTTCGTTGATGATCGGGAGCGTGCCGAATTCCAGCAGGCGTTCCATCGTGTTGATGAAGTTTCCGCACCGTTTTTCGTCGTGTACGTCGCTGCCGGTCAGAAGAATCTGTGCAACGGTGTGGTTGTATTCGGAAAACAGCTTGTCGTAGGTGTACATCAGTTCGCACTGACCGACGGCGGCGGCTGCCTGTTTTTCCGGCAGGGATTTCGGACGTTCGCGGAGATGGAGCTTGCCCATTCCCATGCCGATCGCACCGGAGGAAACGAGAATCACTTCGTTTCCAGCATTTTTTATATCGGATAACACCTTGCACAGTTCCTCGATGTGCCGGATGTTGAGGTGTCCGGTCGGGTGAGCAAGGGTGGAGGTTCCTACTTTAACGACAATTCGCATATCGGGATTCCTTTCGGGGGAGTTCGTTTTGCTTATTATTTTTATTATAATCAAACGTGATTCTCTGTAATTATACTTCCGAAAGCCGCAGAAAGCAAGTGGAAAAGTGAAAATATCCCTGAAAACACTTGATTTTTCGGGGGAATTGTATTACAATACTATGTGCGAAGCAATACTATAGTCAACTCAGGAAAGGGTTATAAATATGGCACAGAAATTCAGAAAAATCGGTGTTCTTACCTCCGGCGGTGACGCTCCGGGTATGAGCGCGGCTGTCAGAGCCGTTACCAGAGCCGCTAACGCACGCGGCGTACAGGTTATGGGGATCATCGGCGGTTACCGCGGCATGATTCACGACGAAATGATCGAACTCACCAACCGTGAAGTTTCCAACAAGATTATGCTCTCCGGTACGTTCCTGTATTCCGACCGCTGCCTTGAATTCAAGGAAGAAGAAGGTATGCAGAAGGCAATCGCTACCCTCAAGAAGCATGACATCGACGGCGTTATCGCAATCGGCGGCGACGGCACCTTCCGCGGTGCAACCGACCTGTCCGTTCGCGGCATCCCGACCATCGGCGTTCCCGGCACCATCGACAACGACATCACCGCATCCGACAACACCATCGGTTTCGATACCGCAATGACCACCGTTATCGAAAACGTTGACCGTCTCCGTGACACCTGTGAATCCCACGCTCGTCTGAACGTTGTGGAAGTTATGGGCCGCGGCGCAGGTGACATCACCCTCAACACCGCTATTGCATCCGGCGCAGTTGCTGCTGTTATCCCGGAAGCTCCGTTTGACGAAGAAGCGTGCATCAACAAGGTAATCCGTCTCCGCCGTGAAGGCAAGAGAGGCTTCCTCATCATCGTTTCCGAAGCATTCCCGACTCTCGGTGAAGAACTCGCCAAGAAGATCACCGCAATCACCAAGGACCTTGCCGAAAAGGAAGGCAACGACAGACTCTGGGTTGAATCCAAGTTCTGCCGTCTCGCTCACACCGTACGCGGCGGTTCTCCGACTCTCTCCGACCGTCTCCTCGCTACCAAGATGGGTGTCCGCGCCGTTGACGAACTTCTCGCAGGCAACTCTGACCTCATCGTTGTGGAACGCGCCGGCGAAATCACCACCTGTGGTATCCGCTGGTCTCAGGTTCTCGACCGTATGTACAAGGGTACCCTCAAGCCGGGTATGACCGACGAATACACCGCAGAACAGCTTGCAGAAATGGAAGCATTCATCGCGGAAAAGAAGGAAACCTTCCGGAAGACCTACGCAATGCTCAACGAACTTGCTGACTGAGTTTTTAAGTGTACTCTTTATACAATGCAATAGAAGGGGGAGACGGTCACCGTCTCCCTTTTCGCTTATTTGCAAATGAACAATTTTTGAAGAATTCATGAAGCAATCAAATGATTTCCGGGAAATTTTTCAGACCATGGGGCGTATCGGCGGGGTGGCCGGTTTCGGGCTGTCTGTCGTAACACCGCTGATTGTATGTGTTCTGACGGCTGTCTGGCTGATGAACCGCTATGATGTCGGAGAATGGGTTCTGATCTGTGCGGCAGCGGTCGGGCTGGTCAGTTCGGGCTGTGGTGCGTATCGGGCGATTCGAGCATTCCTGAGGGATGAGGCACGGCGCGATGCGGAAAAAACACAGCAGCCGCTGATGCCGAAACGCGATACGAACGAAGCATGGCACGTTCCGCCGGAAGATTCGCAGAAACTGGAGTAAGTATTTCCATGAACATTGATCCGATCGTGAAGAAGGAAACCGGCTACATGGCACTGGGCAGTCTGATCTGTACGGCGATCGTGGCGGCAGTGTTCCTTCTTCTCGGAAACTTTGATCTCACGGTCGCGCTCGGCTGTCTGGTCGGTTTTGTGCTGACCGTGGGAAACTTTTTCGTCATGTCCAACACCCTGACGAAGGCGATCGCCACGGGAGACGAAGTGACGGCGAAGCTGAAAATGAAGCAGTCGTATGTCACACGTTCGGTCGTGATGCTGGTCGTGATGGGCGCGTCGATTGTGCTGGAGCAGATTCACTGGGTTCCGGTCATTGCATCGGTGTTTTATCCGAGGATCATCATTTTCGTGCGCGGCATCGTGCAGAACATCCGGAACCGGAAGAATCCTCCGCAGGAGAACCCTGACAATTATGTCAAGTGGGAAGATGACGGAGACGAAGAAGAAACCGATGAATTTGAAAAATTTGTCGGCGGATTTTCCAAAACCAACAACAATACGACAGAAGGGAAGTGAGAGACGCACATGGACAGTATCAGCATCACCGGTGCGAAAATATTTTTTGAAATCCCCATCTTCGGCGGTATTCCGATCACGGAAACGCAGGTGAATTCGTGGATTGTCATGGCGTTTATCACGATCCTCTGCCTTGTCCTGACGCATGATCTGAAGGTTCGTCCGACGAGCAAGCGTCAGATCATCGCAGAATGGATCGTTGAAAAAGTGACCGGACTGGTCAGGGGAAACATGGGCGGGGCATTTATCAGCTACGCGCCGTTTATCTGCGCGATTCTCGGATTGTCGGCGTTCTCGTCGCTGTCCGCTCTGCTTGGAATGTATCCTCCGACGGCCGATCTGAATACGATTGCCGGATGGGCGATCCTGATCTTTGGTATGATTACCTACACCAAGATCAAAACGTCCGGTTTCCTCGGCTATCTCAAGGGCTATACGGAGCCGTTCGCACTGTTTACCCCGTTCAATATCCTCTCCGAGCTCGGTACCCCTGTTTCGATGGCGTTCCGTCACTTCGGCAACGTCGTGTCCGGTGTGGTCATCTCGACGCTCGTTTACGCCGCACTGGCGGGAGCATCCACGCTGCTGTTCGGATGGCTTCCCGGGCTTCTCGGCAAGATCCCGTTTTTACAGGTCGGGATTCCCGCCGTTCTTTCGATCTACTTTGACCTGTTCAGCTCGTGTATGCAGGCGTTTATCTTCTCCATGCTGACGATGCTGTACATTGCCAATGCCGCTTCCAAGGATTAAACCGGAGCGGCGGCGATATTTTTCCGTAAACCAAATAAAAAATAAATAATAATCCAACGACAGAAGGAGTACACAACAATGGAACTTGCAAATGCAAAAGCAATTATCATGGCAGGATGTGCAATCGGCGCGGGTCTTTCCCTGATCGCCGGTATCGGCCCCGGTATCGGTGAAGGGTATGCGGTCGGTAAGGCGTGTGAAGCGATCGGACGGCAGCCGGAATGCAAAGGTTCCGTAACCTCTACAATGATTATGGGTTGTGCAATCGCGGAAACCACCGGTATTTACGGCTTCGTTATGGGTCTTCTGCTGATGCTTCTCGCACCGAATCTCTTTATCGGCAAGCTCTGATTTCCTTGCTTTCTGCAAGTGTAGGGAGATAGAAGCATGAGTAATGAATACCTTGAACTGATCTCACTGAACGTCTGGCACTGGGTCGCTACCATCGGCAACCTGCTCATTCTCACATGGATTCTCAGAAAGCTCCTGTTCGACCGTGTGAAAAAAGTTCTCGCGGAACGTCAGGGGCAGGTGGACGGTCTGTATCAGGAAGCGGAAGAAGCGAAGGACGCCGCGCTGAAGGACAAGACCGAATATGAGGCGAAGCTCAGTCAGGCGGATGCCGAAGCGGACACAATCCTGAAGAAGGCTTCCGCGCGCGCCGAACGCCGAAGTGACGAGATCATCGAAAATGCCAACCGGAAGGCGGAGGAAACCCTGAAGAAGGCCGAAGCCGACATCGCGCAGGAAAAGAAGAAGGCGATGAACGATCTCAAGAACGAGATTTCCGAAATCTCCGTGCAGATCGCGGAAACCATCGTTCAGCGCGAGATCAACGAGGACGACCACCGCGAACTGATCGACTCGTTTATCGAAAATCTCTGACCGCGCGTCCATAACAGGAACACGATATGAAAGAAATAGTAAAAGAATACGGCGGCGGTCTGTACGAGCTGGCGGTTGAGGAAGGCGCGGAACTGGAGGAACGTCTGCTCGCGGAAACGCGGATGCTGGGCGAAGTCCTTACGGACAGCTATCTTCGTCTGCTCACCACGCCGGAAATCCCGAAAACCGAGCGCGTCGGACTGGCTGCGGAAGCACTGGACGGACGGGTACACCCGTATCTGATGAATTTCGTGGCGATCATGATCGAACGCGGCGCGGCACGCGAGATTCCCGGATGCTTCGAGGAGTACGAACGTCTGTATTTCCAGCGTCACGGCATCCTCCGGGCATCGGCGGAAAGTGCCGTCCCGCTCACCGACGCTCAGCGTGAAAAGCTCACGGCGCGTCTGGAAGCCCGGACGGGAATGCGGATCGAGCTGTCGTGTACGGTCACTCCCGGTCTGATCGGGGGCATCCGTCTCACATTCGACAACCGCCTGATCGACGATACCGCGCGTACCAAACTGAAAACGATTGCAAATTCTCTGGCAAAAGCCGTTCTGTGAGAATTTACGGGAAAAACTGCATTTTGAAAGAATGTTTTGATAACCATATCTTTCCTATAGCCGGAAAGTTTTTGAAAAGGGGTATGGGGAAAAACTTTTTTCAAAAAGGTTTTCCCCATCGTCCCCCATTTTATAAATATGGAGAAGAACCATGGAACTTCGTCCCGAAGAAATAAGCAGTATTATTAAAAATCAGATAAAGAATTACCGGAACAAGACTGACGAAGCCGAAACCGGCACGGTCATCACCGTCGGCGACGGCATTGCAACCGCGTTCGGGCTGGATAACTGCATGGCGAACGAGCTGGTCGAATTTGAAGACGGCTCCGTCGGCATGGCGATGAACCTCGAGGAAAATACGGTGTCCATCGTTCTGCTGACCGACTCGCAGGACATCCGCGAAGGCTCGACGGTCAAGCGTACCGGCAGCGTTGCGGGGGTTCCCGTCGGCGACGCGATGCTCGGACGCATTGTCAACGCGCTCGGCGAACCGATTGACGGAAAAGGCCCGATTGCCAACGACGGCCGCCGTCCGATTGAATCCGAGGCTCCCGGCATCATCAAGCGCAAGAGCGTTTCCGTTCCGCTTCAGACCGGGATCAAGGCGATTGACGCGATGATTCCGATCGGACGCGGTCAGCGCGAACTGATTATCGGCGACCGCCAGACCGGGAAAACGACCATTGCCATTGATACCATCCTGAATCAGCGCGACACGGGCGTTCTCTGCGTCTACGTTGCGATCGGTCAGAAAAATTCCACCGTTGCGAACCTTGCCGAAACGCTCAAGCGTGCCGGTGCGGATCGCTATACGGTGATTGTCTCCGCCTCCGCATCCGAAGCGGCACCTCTTCAGTACATCGCGCCGTACGCCGGATGTGCGATTGCGGAATACTTCATGGCGCAGGGGAAGGACGTTCTCATCGTTTACGATGACCTGTCCAAGCACGCGGTTGCGTACCGTGCCCTGTCCCTGCTGATCCGCCGTCCGCCGGGACGTGAAGCCTATCCGGGCGATGTATTCTACCTCCACTCCCGTCTGCTCGAACGTGCGGCAAGAGTGGCTCCGGAATACGGCGGCGGCTCCATTACCGCTCTGCCGATCATCGAAACGCAGGCGGGCGACGTGTCGGCGTATATTCCGACGAATGTCATTTCCATCACGGACGGCCAGATCTTCCTGGAAACCGAACTGTTCCACGCGGGCATTATTCCGGCGGTCAACCCCGGTATTTCCGTTTCCCGTGTCGGCGGCAACGCACAGATCAAGGCGATGAAGAAGGTTGCCGGCCGTCTGAAGCTCCTGTATTCGCAGTATCGTGAACTTCAGGCGTTCGCACAGTTCGGCTCCGACCTTGACGCGGACACGAAGGCACGTCTGGCGCAGGGCGAACGCATTGTACAGGTACTCAAGCAGGACAAAAACGCGCCGGTTGCGGTAGAACTGCAGGTGGCGATCATCTACGCCGTCATCAACGATTATCTGAAGGATATTGAAGTGGCGGATGTCAAGGAATACGAAAAGGAACTGTACGAATTCCTGCCGGCCAAGTACGACGAACTGATGCGCCGTATCGCGGAAACCGGTCAGCTGACCGACGAAGACAACGCGCTGCTCGATACCGCGCTGACCGACTTCACGGCAAAATTCCGCGAACGCTATTGAGTGAGGGTGTGCCATGGGAGCGAATATCAAAGCGATTCGTGCGCGGATCAAGAGCGTGGAATCGACCCGGCATATCACAAAAGCGATGGAGCTGGTTGCCTCCTCCAAGATCAAGCGTGCGACCGCAAGAATGGAACAGTCGCGTTTTTACCGTTCGGTCATGCTGGACGCGTTTGCGGATCTGTCCTCGGCGGACACCATGTATTCTCGTGCCAGAGATGCCTCCCTGCCGGTGGTGTACATCATCGTAGCGGGGGATCGCGGACTTGCGGGCGGCTACAACAACAACATTTTCCGTTCGGCGGCACTGATGCTTCGGGAACAGGATGTGATTCTTCCGATCGGCAAGCGCGCCGTGGAATATTATACGCATAAGAACCGCCGGGTGCTTACAACAGACTTTGTGTCCTGCGAAGACATGGCATCGGAGGAATGTTCCCGTGCGGCGTATCTCATCCGGGATATGTACGACCGCGGCGAGATCGGCGGGGTACGTCTGATTTCGACGGAGTTTGTGTCCATGCTGACGCAGACGCCGCAGATGACGCATCTCCTTCCTCTCCGGAAGGAAAACGAAGCCGAGCAGAAGCCGAAGGTGGTTGTGGAATACGAACCGTCGGCGGAAGCGGTGCTTGCCGCGCTGATTCCCGAATACATCGCAGGGGTCGTATACTCGTCGGTCTGCGAATCGTTCGCGTCCGAACTGGCAGCACGCCGTTCCGCGATGGATTCCGCGACGAAGAACGCCGACGAAATGCTGGACAGCCTGAATCTGAAATACAATCAGGCACGCCAGAGCGCGATCACGCAGGAAATCACCGAAATCGTCGCCGGCGCGAATGCGTAGGAAAAATGAAGTTTTTGGGGAAACCTTTTTGCAAAAAGGTTTCCCCAAACCCCTTCCAAAAAACTTTAAATAAGATAAATTATTATAGTTAGTCTAATATTGGAGTATTATATATGTCAACAGAAAAGATTAACATCGGGCGTGTCACGGAGGTCAAGGGGCCGGTTATTGACGTGCGTTTTGAAGAAGGCGCGCTTCCCGAGATTCTGTCGGCTCTGGAGATCATGGTCGGTGAACGGAAGCTCATCGCCGAAGTCGCCCAGCATATCGGCGACAACGTCGTGCGCTGTATTGCGATGAGTTCCACGGACGGTCTGGTTCGCGGAACGAAGGCGGTCGATACCGGACGTACGATCTCCGTTCCGGTCGGCGAACAGACGCTCGGCAGAATTTTCAACGTGCTCGGCGAACCCGTGGACGAAAAGCCCGCGCCCGAATCGGCGGAACGCTGGGAAATTCACCGTCCCGCACCGGCGTACGAAGAACAGGCGACCTCCACGGAAATTCTCGAAACCGGCATCAAGGTCATCGACCTGATCTGTCCGTACGCAAAGGGCGGTAAGATCGGTCTGTTCGGCGGTGCGGGGGTAGGGAAGACCGTCCTCATCATGGAACTGATCCACAACATTGCCACCGAGCACGGCGGTATTTCCGTCTTCACCGGCGTCGGCGAACGTACCCGTGAAGGGAATGACCTGTACAATGAAATGGCGGAATCCGGCGTTCTTGCGAAGACCGCGCTGGTGTACGGTCAGATGAACGAACCGCCGGGAGCAAGAATGCGCGTCGGTCTGTCCGGACTGACGATGGCGGAATATTTCCGTGACCGCGAAGGACAGGACGTTCTTCTCTTTATCGACAATATTTTCCGCTTCACGCAGGCGGGTTCCGAAGTGTCCGCGCTTCTCGGACGTATGCCGTCCGCCGTAGGGTATCAGCCGACGCTTGCAACGGAAATGGGCGTGCTTCAGGAACGCATTACGTCCACCAAAAAGGGTTCCATCACGTCCGTACAGGCCGTTTACGTTCCGGCGGACGACCTGACCGACCCGGCACCGGCAACCACGTTCGCGCATCTCGACGCAACGACGGTTCTGAGCCGTTCCATCGCATCGCAGGGGATTTATCCGGCGGTTGACCCTCTGGAATCCACGTCCCGAATCCTCACGCCCGAAGTGGTCGGCGAGGAGCATTATCAGGTGGCGCGCGCTGTCCAGCAGATTATTCAGCGGTACAACGAACTGCAGGATATCATCGCCATCATGGGGATTGACGAACTCTCCGAAGAGGACAAGCTGACGGTTTCCCGCGCACGAAAGATTCAGCGGTTCCTGTCTCAGTCGTTCAGCGTTGCGGAACAGTTCAACGGTATTCCCGGAAAGTATGTTCCGCTGAAGGAAACGATCCGTGGTTTCAAAGAGATCATCGAAGGACGCTGCGATTCTCTTCCGGAAAGCGCGTTCCTGTTCGTCGGCGGTATTGACGATGTTTACGAGAATGCGAAGAAAGCGTAACGCAGACAGGAGGGACGTATGAATACCTTCAAACTGCAAATCGCCGCCCCCGACGGGATGCGCTACGACGGCGACGCCGTGCAGATTTCCGTCCGCGGGATCGAAGGCGACCTTGCGGTTATGGCGGGGCATATCCCGTTTGTGACCGCGCTGAAATCCGGCGAATGCCGGGTATACACGGAGGACAACGCCGTCCGGCGAGCGACCTGTTCCGGCGGTATGCTGATGGTCAGCAAGGACTGCGTACGGCTGCTGTCATCGGATTTTACTTGGGAAAGTGAATGATATTTCTCGGGGAGAAACTTTTTGGAAAAAGTTTCTCCCCGAACCCCTTTTCAAAAACTTTTGGACGAAAAGATATACATAATGAACAACGAACCCTTACAAATCAAAAAGCGCGGCGAGGACGGCAACAAAGTAATCACCGTCCGCATCCGCGAAGATACCCTCGAAAAACTTGATAAAATCGCCGCCGAAAGCAACTATTCCCGCAACGAACTCATCAATCTCATCCTGAGCCATGGTGTCAAGAACATTATCATCGAAGAAGATCAATAAAAAAGTGCAGATTCGGAAAAACAGAACGGCTGTAAAACATACAGCAATTTCGTTTCTCCAAATCTGCACTTTCTTTGTCTGTCTTATTCGTTTAAAGTTTTTTGGAAAGGGTGTGGGGAAACCTTTTTGCAAAAAGGTTTCCCCACGAAAATTCAATTATTCGTCGTCTTCAACCTTCGCTTCTGCGATGACCTTCTGAGCAACGGCTGCCGGAACTTCTTCGTAACGGTCTACGATGAAGTCGTACTTGCCGCGACCCTGGGACATAGCGCGGAGAGCGATGGTGTAGTCGGTCATTTCTGCCTTCGGAACGTCCGCTTCAACAACCTGATAACCAGCCTTGTCGCACGGATTCATACCAAGCACACGGCCGCGTCTCTTGTTGAGGTCGCCGATTACGTCGCCGACGAGGGAATCCGGAACGGTAACCTTGAGGGAACCAACGGGTTCGAGGAGGATCGGCTTTGCCTTCGGGAGACCTTCCTTGTATGCAAGGCGTGCTGCGAGCTTGAAGGAGATTTCGTTGGAGTCAACCGGGTGGTAAGAACCGTCGTACAGGTCTGCTGCGAGGTTTACAACCGGATAACCTGCGAGAACGCCCTTGGTCATTGCTTCAAGGAGACCCTTTTCTACTGCGGGGTAGAAGTTCTTCGGAACGGTACCGCCGACAACGGACTGAGTGAAGGTAAGGCCTTCTTCTTCGCCGTGGGAGAATCTCATCTTGACGTGACCGTACTG
Organism: Oscillospiraceae bacterium; assembly: GCA_015065295.1. Lineage (GTDB taxonomy): Bacteria > Bacillota > Clostridia > Oscillospirales > CAG-272 > UMGS1696. The sequence goes on along the minus strand of SVQN01000031.1, from coordinate 1,585 downwards.
ACCGGAACCGCCGGACTGCTTCTTGTGCTTACCTTCAACATCGGAGGTACCCTTGATGGTTTCGCGGTATGCGATCTTCGGGGTATCGAGAACGACGGAGGTGCCGAAACGGGACTTCAGCTTGGATACAACGATATCAAGCTGCATATCGCCCATACCGGAGATGGTCATCTGCTTGGTTTCTGCGTTGTTTTCGTAGAGGAGAGTCGGGTCTTCTTCCAGAATCTTGGTGATACCGGTGGAGATCTTGTCTTCGTCGCCCTTTGCAGCCGGGGTGATTGCCATGGTCATGTAAGGATGAGCGAACTCGATCTTCTTGTATTCGAATTCCGTGGAAGCGGAAAGAGTATCGTTGGTGTTGGTATTGGTGAGCTTGGAGATCATACCGATGTCGCCGCACGCGAGAGCGTCCACTTCGGTCTGCTTCTTGCCGCGGAGGGTGTAGATGTGCGCCATCTTTTCCTGCGCGCCGGTGGTGTTGTTGGTGAGGGTCAGGTCGTTGGTGAGAGTACCGGACATAACCTTGAAGAGAGACATCTTGCCGAAGGAGTCCGCGATGGTCTTGAATACGAAGATCGCGCATTCGCCTTCTGCGTCGATTGCCATTTCCTTGTAGTCGTCGCCGTCGATGACCTGTTCAACCTTCTTGGCGGTCGGACGCGGGAAGGAGTCAGCGATGGTTTCGAGAAGGAAGTTGATGCCCCAGAGGTTGGTAGCACAGCCGCTGAATACGGGAACGATGGAACCGTCGATCAGACCGGTGTGGAGAGCTTCGATTGCCTGTTCCTGGGTGATTTCCATGGTGTCGAAGTACTGTTCAAGGAGTTCTTCGCTGGTCTGAGCGAGAGCTTCGTTGAGCGTATCGGTGTACTTTTCGGCGATGGATTCCTGAGCGGAGGTGAATTCCGCTTCCTTGCGCGCACCCTTGTCGTCGAAGGTGTAAGCAACTCTCTTGATGAGGTTGAGGAAGGTTACGTTCTTGCCGTCCTTGACGGGAACGAGAACCGGGCAGACAGCGGTACCGAACTTTTCGTGGAGTTCGTCGAATACCTTGTCGAAATCAGCGTCCGGGTCGTCGCACTTGTTTACGAAGAATGCTGCGGGAATACCGGCGTCCTGAGCCTTGTCCCAGCCGAGCTCCGCACCGACTTCTACGCCGGCCTTGCCGTCGAGAGCGATGATCGCTGCGTCAGCAACGCGTACAGCCGCGTCAGCTTCGCCTGCGAAATCAAAGAAACCGGGGGTGTCGAGGAAGTTGATCTTGATGTCGTTCCACATAACCGGAGCGACGGAAAGGTTCAGAGAGAAGCCTCTCTTGATTTCTTCGGGATCGTAGTCACATACGGTATTGCCTGCCGTGGTCTTGCCGAGACGGTCGGTAGCCTTGGTCAGATAAAGTGCTGCTTCAGCGATGGAGGTCTTACCGGAACCGCCATGACCGAGCAGAACAACGTTACGGATGCTCTTGGTGTTGATTGCTGCCATTTGGGGAACTCCTTTATGTTATGTATAAAAAATCATGTTTTCTCGGGGAGAACCTTTTTTGAGGAAGCGAGATTTGCTCCGCAAACTCGGGTTCTCCCCG
>SVQN01000117.1 GCA_015065295.1 Oscillospiraceae bacterium | reverse complement strand
GTGAAGAACCTTGGAACCTGAAGGACGGCGAAGGCGGATACGCTGGTCAGTACCTCGATCCCGGTAAGTATTACCTCTACTTCCTCTTCAATGATGGTTACGAAATCGGTAAGACCATCGAAATCACCATCCTCGCAGACGGTGAAACGGCAGAAGTAACAGAAGCTCCCGCAGCAGAAGAAACTCCCGTTGTCGAAGAAGCTCCTGTTGTTGAAGAAGAACCCGCACCGGCAGTGGAAGAAGCTCCTGTTGTTGAAGAAGAACCCGTTGTGGAAGAAGAAGTTGTTGAAACTCCTGCAGAAGAAGTTGTTGAAGAAGTAGAAGCTCCCGCAGCGGAAGAAGTTGTGAAAGAAGCTCCCGCAACCTTTGACTTCGGCGTAATCGCGGCTGTTGCTGCTCTTGTTTCCGCAGCAGGCTACGCTCTTTCCAAGAAGAGATAACATTTTTCCATACAGAAAAGACCACTTCTGCGTGGTCTTTTCTCATATTTCTGTAGTTTATTATCCCCGAAAGGAGTTTTTCTATGATCCAACTCAGTCAGCAGACGCTCGACCTTCTGGACGAGATCGAACGCCGGATCGATCCGGAATCAGAAGAAGCCATGGAAACCCAGTGGCACGATTTCCTTTACGACCGCTTTGAAGGCGATATTTTCCAGCCGTACCGCAAGAAAATTTCCTCTTCCGCACTGAACATTCCTCATGTCAACATCAATGACGCGATCGCAGACTATGACCGGATGCTTCTCGCACAGCTTCAGCTCGTTTCCGGTGCGCTGAACAGCCGGAACCAGAATCTCTGCGTCCGCGCGAATTACGGCACCGGCATTCTCAGTTCCCTGTTCGGCGCGGAAATTTTCGTGATGCCGCGCGAAATGGATACCCTTCCGACCACCCGTGCGATCGGAGATACCGAACGCATCCGCGAACTTGTCGAACGCGGGATGCCCGATCTGATGGGCGGATTCGGACGACAGGTCTTTGAATTCAGTGAACTTTGCGCGGAAGTGTTCCGGAAGTACCCGAATATACACCGTTACGTTACGGTGTATCATCCCGACACGCAGGGGCCGCTTGACATCTGCGAACTCCTCTGGGGATGCGAAATGTTCTACGCCATGTACGAGGAACCGGAGCTGGTTCACGGCATGATGCAGCTTCTGACCGACACCTACACGGCGTTCATGAAAAAATGGTTTGAAATTTTCCCGGTTACCAGCGAAATGAACGTTCACTGGGCGTCCATCCGGCATCGCGGAACGATTCTCCTGCGCGACGACAGTGCGATGAACCTCTCGCCCGAACTGTACGAAGAATTTGCCGCCCCCTACGACGGCGCACTTCTCGAACGGTTTGACGGCGGCGCGGTTCATTTCTGCGGACGCGGCGACCATTACATCGAAACGCTCTGCAAAACGCCGAAGCTGTACGGCATCAATATGTCCCAGCCCGAACTGAACAACATGGAAAAAATCTGGGCAAACACCGTGGACAAGGGCATCAAAGTGCTGGCGTTCCCACACGGATGGGCAAAAAAGGATGTCAGCCGTCCGAACGGCTACCGTCATCAGCTGAGTATTTAAGAAAATCTGCACCAATTTTACTTAAAAATCCCGCCTAATGGTGGGATTTTTTCTTTCCGGAATCCGTCAGCCGAATTTCCGGATCGTATACAGTTGATTGGCGACCAGCCAGAGGGACGGAAAATACCGCATGATGTTCCAGACCCCGGCACCGGTCATGCCGTATTCCGCGACCAGCCGGAGCATGGCCTCCGAACTCCGCGCGTTCTCAAACCAGACGATATGTTCTACCGCGTCGGCATAGGTTTCCGGACGGTCATAGTAATTATAAAACGGTGCCTGCGCGGTTTCGTCGTATTCGATGGCAACACCTCGTGCAAGTGCCCGTTCGACCGCCTGCACATTGCCGAGCGACTGCGCGCGGGTTTCGCCGCGTACATACGGAAGCGGCCAGTCGTAGCCGTAATTCGGGATGCCGACAAACAGTTTCTGCGGCGGAATCTCCGTCCGGGCATAATCAATCACGCGGCGCACTTCATTGATCGGCGACACCGGGAGAGGAGTTCCGTATGTACAGCTTTTCTCCTTTGATTTTCCGGTAACATTCCGCTGAACCAAGAGTTCCGCTTCATTTTCTCCGGATTTCCAGTGCCGCAACTCCGGCTGCGGGAAGGGTGTAGCTCTTCCCATTCACCTTCCGTTCCACGGGATTGAACAGCTTCGGTGTCATCTGCGTGATTTCTTCCGTAGAATCGTGTGCGATTTCAAACGCCGTGATTTCCGCGGATTCTTCCGGCAGATCAAGTTCAATCGTGCGGCTTTCCGTACGGTCGGTGTTGACAAGATGCAGATATACCGTCTTTCCGTCTGCGGATACGCTGGCATTGACATCCACGGGTGCGCCGTCGTTTCCGGTGAGCGTGCAGTCGAGGGCATATTCTCCGATGTGGTGCCGGTACAGCTTCATCACCTCGCCGACCGGCTGTAAATATGCGTTTCCGTCGCGCGCCGGTGTGGGCATTATGAGCGCGTTGACCTGCCAGCGGTTGCCGAAAAAGTCCGCGAGCGTTGCGATATCGAGAATATCCGATGCCTTCTCGATCACGGACAGGCAACGCGCATACGATACTCCCGCGCCCCACGAAGACAGCACTTCGCATCGGTTCCGTCCGGGAAGTGCGTAATGTCCTTCCGTCATGGCAAGACGTTTGCCGTAAGGTGTGACCTGTTCCCGCATTTCGGCGATCTTCTTTTCCAGCGATTTGCAGGAATTCATAAGATGCTGCCACGTCCGTTCGGGATCGCGGCGGTACTCGGTACCGTACAGCGGCGAATCCGGCAGCCCGGAGCCGAAATGATGATGGAACGCAATGTGATCGACATATTCGCAGGCACCTTCGCACATCTGAGGTGCCCATCCGCTGTCGCCCCATGTAATCAGATGGATCGACGGATCGGCAGCGTGCATTTTCTCCGCAAATTCCGCAGTCTTGCGGACAGCAGTTTCACAGTCGAAGCCGTTTTTGTCATACGAAGTTTCGTTTCCGATCTGCCACCAGCGGATATTGTACGGCTCTTTCGCACCGTGACCGATACGGAGAGCGTCGTCGGGATCGTTGGCATAGCGAACCCACGCGGCGGCTTCGTCGGCAGTTCCGAGACGATCCATGCCCGGCTTCGGGTATGCCCAGTTCATCCGTCCGTCGGATTCCATGTTCACAACCATGAGCGGTTCGGCGTTCACCAGCCGGCAAAGCTCCGCCAGTTCCGCCGTACCGACCTGATTGGAAAACATACCGTCCCAGCAGAGATTGTGCATGGGAACGCGGCTTTCCCGTGGACCGACCGCTTCCCGCCAGTGATAATACGATGCAAAGCATCCGCCCCAGCGGATCATCGTCGGGCCGAGTTCGCGGATTTTTTCGATCAGTTTGGGCTGCCAGCACTCGTTCAGATAATCCCATCCGGCATCGACGGAGGTATCTGCCGTACCGAGCGGCTCGGCAAACTGCATGAAGAGATAGGGAGAAATACGGTGTTTCGGTGTCGTGTTTACGCTGATTTTCATGGGGGTCCCCTTTCATTTCCGTGTCATTTGATGATTTTATTGTACCACATCCCGCCGGAAAAACAAGACTTTTCGGCAAAAAATAATCCAACCGGTTGTGGTTGGATTATTTTCATCTTACTTCAGGAAAGTGCCTTGCCCCTGCAATCAGAATTTCCCGCCGCCTCCGCCGTGGGTTGCACCGGAGGACGAACGGTGCGTACTGGAACCGCCTTTGCCGCCGGAACTGGTTTCCCGCGCGGTTCGGGTCACATTGCGGTACAGGAAGAAATCACGCGAATTCGTAACATTCATGCTGCCGTTCTTCACATAGCTTGCCGCCGCTCTCTGCGCCTTTACGGACTTGAGCTGTCCTTTCAGGCTGCCGGTATAAATCGCCGCGATTACCAGACCGAGACCAAGCGAGACCAGAAGAGCCGTCCCCGCATTGAACGGAGCCTTCGGTGCCTCCGGCAGATTGTGGTAATCAAACGGATCGCCCGTCTGTGCCTGTGCCATAAACGTACTGCACTGATCGGCAAATTCGTTGAACGCACTGTAAAAATCGCCGTAGGACATATAGGGAACGATCTGTTCGCCGATGTACTCGATACCCGCGTCGGTGAATGTCCGGATTGCTTCGCCGCGTGTGGAAATCCACCAGTCACTGGTATCCATCGCAACGATCAGGATCAGACCGTCCCGGTTTTCGCCGTAGCCGTAGCCGTTGTAATCGTAGAAATCATCCGCATATTCCATGGGGGTATAGTCCCCGATGGTTTCAAACGCCGCAACGACCACTTCCATCTGATACTGTGCGCCGACGCTTTCCAGCTTGGCGATCAGCGCGGATTCTTCCGAATCGGTCAGAAGATCAGCTTCGTCATAGAGCGGCAGGTATTCCGATGCGGTGACAGGGAGAATCACCGTAAAAATCATGCAGACCGCAAGGAGAAGATTTACAAAATTCTTTTTCATGTCACACCCTCCTTACAGCAGCCAGAACAGGTACTGCAGAGCAAAAACCGCTGCCGCACCGATTGCCATTGTTCCTGCGAAATACTTATTGTACGCACCTTTATCCATGGGAAGGTCGCCGACGATTTTGCCGGTCTGACCGTTCATGGCAAAGGTATATTTCTGTCCGTTCCATGTGGTGTTCAGAATCCATACCGGGTACAGGGCATATTTCGCCTTGCCGTTATGCAGCTGAACGTTGGTATTTTCGGGGATTACGGACGTATAACCCTGCACGGTACTGCGGAACGCATCCTCCGTACTCTTTTTGATGCGTTCGTTGGCACGGTCGATACTTGCGTCCGCGTCCACATCGTATTTGTCGGCGAGATAGCCCGCCAGATAGGCCGTCTGGAAATCCACAGCATCCTTGAAATCAAAGGGTTCGAGGGACTCCATCAGCGTGTCGTCGATCTTGGACGAACCGTCCACGGGTACTCTCTCAAAGCCGATCTGACCGCCGCGTACAACGGAAAAATAGCTGGTTTCCGTATAATTGTACCGACTGTCGCTCCATCCGCGGACTTTTGCCGCCTTATAGCGGATCTGTGCATCGGCATCCGCGTCAAACAGCCAGAACGGGACATAAATTCCCTTGACTTCTTCGATGTGGTTCTGGCTGCTGAACACCTTCGGAAGCAGTTTTTTGCCGCCGTAATGCCTGTTCAGAGCCGCGATTGCCGCCTTTTTGTCGAGTTTGAAGG
>SVQN01000116.1 GCA_015065295.1 Oscillospiraceae bacterium | reverse complement strand
GGTATTCGTCACCGACTACATCTATTCCGATGCCATGCGGTACGACGAATTCACCGAAAACTACCGTGCCTCCCTTGCCTCTCTCGACTGTGCACTGGCGGAGGTCTGCGATGTGGTGATCGAGCTTTGTGCGGGGAATGTGATCTTCCATAAAGGGGGACTGCCGGAATGAAAAAATACTTTCATGCGTACATGATGTGCATGACGATGTTCTGCTATATCCCCTGCCCGTATCACGGCTGGGACGATGAAGCACGTCCGCTGATGACGCTGTTTCTGCCCGTGGTAGGCGCATGGATCGGGATTCTGTGGACGCTGACGGCTTATCTGGTGAATTGGCTCGGACTGCCGGTGCTGGTCGGTGCGGCGATTCTGTGTGCCTATCCGTTCCTTGTCACCGGCGGGATGCACATGGACGGCTATCTCGATGTGACCGATGCGGTGAAATCGTGGCGTGATCTCGAAGAACGCCGGCGAATTCTCAAGGACCCAAACGTCGGTTCCTTTGCGGTGATTGCAGGGATTCTTCTGGTGATGGCACAGTTTTCGCTGTTTGCATCCGTGAAGGACGGCGCGAATCTGTTCACGCTGACGCTGATCCCTGTCGTATCCCGTGCGATTGCCGGGCTGTGCGTCACGGTTCTTCGTCCGCTGAACACCAGTGAATATGCGGGAACTTACCGGAAAGGCGTGAAGAAATCCCATGTTGCGGTGTTTGCGGTCTGGCTGGTGCTTGCAATTACCGCCGGATTTGTCTTCCTTGGAAAGTACGGCTTTGCTTCTCTGGCGGTGATCGCAGGATATCTGTGGAATTTGCGCCGTGCATTCAAATCCCTGGACGGGATGTCTGGCGACGTGTCCGGCTATGCACTGACCTTCGGCGAGGTCTGCGGAACCGCCGTATTTGCTTTGATATAACGGAGGGTACTATGCATTTTATCATCGGCGGCGCATATCAGGGAAAACTGAACTGCGCCAGAAATACATTTGCTGTTCAGGAAAATGAGATTTTTACCTGTACAGAAGAAAACGGCATCGAATTCGGTGCACGCTGCATCAACAAAATCGAAGAATTTACGCTTTGGTGTGTGCGGAACGGGAAGGATGCTGCGGAAATTTTCAAGGAAAACCGTGAGAAATGGGTAAACAGCGTACTGATCTGCATGGACATTTTCTGCGGCGTGGTACCGCTCGGTGCGGATATGCGTGCATGGCGGGACATGACCGGACGGCTGTGCGCCTATCTGTCATCGGAAGCAGACAGCGTGACGCGGATGTTCTGCGGACTGGAGCAGAGACTGAAATGAAACTGATTCTCATCCGCCACGGTAAAACCGAGGCAAACGAAAAACATCTCTACTGCGGTTCCACCGATCTGCCGCTGTCGGAGGGAGGAAAAGTAGAACTGCGTGAGCGGAAAAATACGGTCGAATACCCTCCCATCGAGGGCTTCCGTATTTTGACCAGCGGAATGTTGCGATGCGAGGAAACGCTGGGGATTCTGTATGCGGATGTTCCCCACGAAACGAATGAAGCCTTCCGTGAAATGGATTTCGGTGCGTTTGAGATGCGTTCCTACGAGGAAATGAAAAACGATCCGGACTATATTGCATGGATCACCGGCGACAACGAAGCGAATGTCACACCCGGCGGCGAAAGCGGAAACCGGATGACCGAACGGGTAATCAACGGACTGAATCGGCTGATGGAAGAGGATCGGGACACTTTGCTTGTCACCCACGGCGGCGTGATTGCGGCGGTAATGGCGTATCTTTTTGCGGAAGAAGGCAGGAACCGCTATGAATGGCAGCCGAAACCCGGCGGGGGCTATGTGGTGGACACACAGAAATTGTCGTATTCCATGGTGGGAAACAAGCCCTGAAATGCACCGATTTTTCGCAAAATTGAGCCGTTTTCTGCGAGATAATGCACTTTGGAGCACTGACCGTTCTGACCGATACGGTGACGTATATAGGAGAGGTGCGGCAGGGCAGAAGAATCCTCCGAAGGAGGAACCAGTGGATCAGGATACCGTAATACATATGGATCACAGAGTCCGTCATATGTACAATGGATCGGAAAAGATCGGAAAGCATCTCCGTTCTGGACAGAACGCTGTAATACCGTCCGTCGGGAAGGTAGGTTTCCGACAGCTGGTCTGCCGAGAATCCCGCCATCCCGAGATGAAGATCGAGAACGGGCGACGGTTCATCGGGATAGATCATCAGCGTAACGGCGTGGTAGTGACTTCCCGGATACTGCAGTACACGAAGATTCGGATCAGTACGGAAAAAGATAATATCTCCCGGTGAGACATACAGACAATCGTCTCCCACCTGACACTCAAGCCGCCCTTCCAGACAATATTCAATGGCAAGCGCACGGACAGGTCCGTATCGCCAGTTTGTGATAAACTGAGGAATATGGACATCTTTATATACCAGTGCTGCACCGGGGAAGGGTTTGTAAACCGTGGAACGTATCTCACCGGTCGGATCGGAAAAACAGGACACGGTGCTCCCGTCCGGATGTTCCGCAATCTGGATTTTCCGGCGTATTTCTTCGGGGGAATAGATGATTTCGGATACTGCGGACATAATGACCTCTTATGATATGTATGCTTTGATGGAATATTTCATAGATATGCATTCATCAGATGAAGGATATTTCAATTCTTACGGCAGTTTCTCCCATTTCGGCATCCGGTGAAGCGCACGGACGATATTGCATCTCTCCAGCTCCCCTCCGTCAGCGGCGCACATGGTGGCATACCACATGGGACTTACGAGCTTTCCGGCCTGCAGCAGGTTGCAGAGACAGTCGCTGTACTGGAAGTGCAGATGACTCAGCAGACCTCCGTCTCTGACCGCAGCACGCTCCGGCATCGGTTCCATTGCCAGCAGACAGCGGAACGGGAATCTGTCCGGTGCATCTGCGGCTTCGAAAAGGAAGTTTTCTTTGCCTTCCAGCCCCTTCGGAAGAATATCCGATACCGCGTAATCCGCTTCGCCGAGAGAATTTCCGGTTTCGTCCAGCCAGACAATGTGTATCCCGTTTTCCGCTTCGGTGATTTTCCAGCCGCCCAGACGAACGGGATTTTTTCCGTAACCGTGGAATATGCCGTCTGCCAGAATCCCTTCGCACCGTTTTTGAACATGGGAGAAGGGATTGCCTTTACCGCTTCTTCCGCTTCTGCCCAGCAGATTTTCATGGGTTCACTTTCGCTGTAAATATAGGATTCAAAATTATCCCAGGTTCCAATCCATTCATGTACATTAAATTTCATTTGTTATCCTCCAGATAAATGACTCGGTCGCACCATCCGGCTGCCAGTTTATCGTCATGGGTGATGATCAGTACGGAGGTGTTTGTTTTTTTCAGTTCGTGGTTGTTGAAGCCGGGGAAAATGGCAGCACTGCCGAAGGTGGCAGCGGTGACCAGCACGAAATACAGCGCGGTAAACACGCCGATAGTGATCAGGTCGGGGATCGTGAGTTTGTGAGAGTTTTTCAGGCTGTTTGTCATGATGAATTCCTCCAAAAATGAATGGTTAGGTATTGCTAACCCGTGGTTAGTTGTTGCTAACTGGCGCGGTGAGAGAAGGGGGAGTGTGCGAAAACGGCATACTGTCCCCGGAGATTATTTTGAATTTTTTTCACACGGAGTATAGCACAGAATCTTTATTTTGTCAATAGGCATGGAAATACCGGTAAAAAATATTGACTTTTTTCGGGATCGGAGATATAATAATACAGCAGTTAGCTTTCGCTAACCAACATGAATAATAATACAAAGAGGTGATACAGACATGAAACCTGACTACAAAAACTGGGTACCGAAGGGGATGATCGCAGGACTGGGAGCAGCATCGGCGGTTCTCACGGCGGTTGCTGTTGGTACCGGAAGGCTGAAAAAAGGTGCGCTCACCACGGCGGTTTCGGCAGTTCTCGGTGCGGGTGCGCTTGGATGCGGTGCGTTCACGGCATGGTGCATTTACGCCAACGGACAGTTTTCATACGATGGCAAACGGAAATTGTCAAAGCAGATCGTGGAAGGTACGGCGGACTATGTGAATCTGCCCGACGGCGGTGTCTGCCTGGATGTCGGATGCGGAAGCGGTGCGCTGTCGGTCGCCTGTGCAAAACGGAATCCGCAGGCACACATTCTGGAGATCGATCCGTGGGGACCGGAATACGCCGCTTTCTGTAAGGAACTGTGTGAAAAGAATGCCGTGGCAGAAGGGGTGAGCAATGCGGAATTCCGGCACGGAAACGCTGTAAAGCTGGACTTCCCGGACGAAACCTTTGACGCGGTGACGAGCAATTATGTGTACCACAACATTTCCGGTAAAAGCAAGCAGGCTCTCCTGCGCGAAACGCTCCGTGTGCTGAAAAAGGGCGGCACCTTTGCCATTCATGATATCATGTCGAAATCCCGTTACGGCGACATGGAGAAATTTGTCCGGGAACTGAAGGAACAGGGATACGAAGATGTGCGCATGATTGACACTACGGACGGACTGTTTATGACGAAAAAAGAAGCCGCCGTGATGATGCTGTCCGGTTCGGCTCTGCTTGTGGGGAGAAAGTAAGATGTCATTTTTTCAGAATACCTGCAAACCCGTCGGATTTGGCGGGAAAATCATGGTTGCCATGATGAACTCCGGTCACGCGGCTCTGGCGGACTGGGGATTTTCGCAGATCACGCTGTCTGCGGATGCATCGGTTCTCGATGTCGGATGCGGCGGCGGTGCGAATATCCGAACGTTGCTGAAGCTTTGTCCGGACGGACACATCACCGGCGCGGATTATTCGGCAGTCAGTGTGGAAAAATCCCGCCGTGTCAACAAAAAAGCGGTTCTTGCCGGACGGTGTGATGTGGTCGAAGGAAGTGCTGACGATCTGCCGTTTGCGGACGGAGCGTTTGATGCCGTGACCGCATTTGAAACCGTTTACTTCTGGCCGGGACTGACGAAATGCTTCCGTGAAGTGCACCGTGTTCTGAAAAACGGCGGAAGATTTCTTATCTGTAACGAGTCAGACGGTAAGAAAGCGGAAGACGAAAAATGGATGAAAATTATAGGCGGCATGACTATCTACACCGCAGAACAGCTTGAAGAAGCACTGAAACAGGCAGGATTCGGCAGGATAACGACCCGTAAAAACGACAGGGGCTGGGTCTGTGTGACAGCGGAAAAGTGAGGTTGTCATGAACCGGAAACCGTGGAATCCATGGCGTGTTTTTGCTGTGTGAAGGGGGACGGATATGATTTTCTGGATTGAAGCGGTCTGCACCTGCGTTG
>SVQN01000030.1 GCA_015065295.1 Oscillospiraceae bacterium | reverse complement strand
CGCGGACGGCGCACAAGAGGATGCCCAGGGCGGCACCCTCTTGTGAATCACCCCGCCCTGCGTTCGTGGGACTCGCCCTTGAGGGCTCAGACATACAGCAGTCTGCACTCAGCAGATTGCACGGAAGAACAGCGGTTTTGTTCAACCAAAGGTGGAACTTTTATTTTCAGTTTTCCCTCACGGCTATTTCTACTGAACGAACGTTTTGGACAGATTTGCACCCAACCTTGTCTCTTCCTAACGCCCTGAATGCGGGCAAACCGCTGTCTGTTTGAGGTCTCAAGACCGAGTCCCCCGAATGATTTCCAGCCGGAAATTCACAAAGGGGCGGCGTCTGACGGAGTTCACTTCGTGAACTCCATTTGTGCGCCGTCCGCGCAGGACAAGAAAAAGTCTGCACTATCAAACCGTCTGTAACCCAAACATAAAAAATAAAGCAAAGGCAGGAATATAGATCATGAAACTCGGTATCATCGGTTTGCCGAACGTCGGCAAAAGCACCCTCTTCAACGCGCTGACCGGCGCAGGCGCACCCAGCGCAAACTACCCCTTCTGTACCATCGACCCGAACGTGGGCATCGTACAGGTTCCCGACTACCGTCTCGACAAGCTGGCGGAAATGTACAATCCCGAACTCTACACTCCCGCGACTGTGGAATTCGTGGACATCGCCGGTCTGGTTCGCGGCGCGTCCAAGGGCGAAGGTCTCGGCAACAAGTTCCTCTCCCACATCCGCGACGTTGACGCAGTCGTTCACGTTCTCCGCTGCTTCGAAGACAGCGACATCATCCATGTAGACGGCAACGTTGACCCGACCCGCGACCTCGAAACGATCAACCTTGAGTTGATTTACTCCGACATCGAACAGCTCGAACGCCGCATCGAACGCACGCAGAAGCTCCTCAAGGGGGACAAGACCCTTCAGGAATCCCTTGACGTGTACAACAAGCTGCTTGCCGTCATGAACGAAGGCAAGACCGCCCGGAGCTGTGAACTGACCGACGACGAACGCGCGCTTCTGGAAGACCTGAATCTTCTCACGCTGAAGCCGATCATCTATGTTGCAAACGTCAGCGAAGACGAAGCGGCGGGCGTATCCGACGACAACGAAATGTACAAGGCGATCAAGGCGGCTGCCGACGAAGAAGGAGCGGAGGTCATCACGGTCTGCGCGGGCATCGAAGCGGAAATCGCGGAGCTTGACGCGGAAGAAAAGGAAGTCTTCCTCGCCGACCTCGGCATCGAAGAAAGCGGTCTCGACCGTCTCATCAAGGCAAGCTATGCCCTTCTCGGCTACATCAGCTACCTGACCGCTGGTCCGAAGGAAGTCCGTGCATGGACGATCGTCAACGGAACCCGTGCGCCTCAGGCTGCCGGCAAAATCCACAGCGACTTCGAACGCGGCTTCATCCGTGCGGAAGTTGTGGCGTACGATGCCCTGATGGAATGCGGTTCCATGACCGTCGCCAAGGAACGCGGTCTCGTCCGCAGCGAAGGCAAGGAATATGTCATGCAGGACGGCGACGTAGTTCTGTTCCGGTTTAATGTGTGAGATTCTCGGGGAGGGACTTTTTTGAAAAAGCCCCTCCCCGGAGTTTTTGTGCAGCAAATACTCTGCCTCTCTTCAAAAACATTTAATAAGGGGATTGGACAGAGTTTGTGCAGATTTGGAGGGATTCTATATGATTTCAACTGCGGATTCGGCTTCGAAAAACAAACTGAGTGAAGAAAAAATCCGGGAGTTGTTCAACATTGCATTTCCGGAACGGGAAGTTTCGGAAATCGAAGAATTGACGGCAGGGATGTGCAACGCGTTGTATGTTGTGACGATGACGGACGGCTTCAGAACCGTGCTGAAGGTTTCGTCTCCCGGAATGGTCGGGAAAGCTTCCAACGAACAGTGGCTGATCGAATCGGAAACGGCAGCGATGCGTCTGATCGCAGAACGTGCGCCGGAGGTTCCCGCGCCGAAGGTTTTGTTTTACGACGACAACATGACGCGGTGCAGCGGAAAATATTTCTTCATGGAATTCGTGGAAGGCGATCTGATGGCACCTCTGCGGAAGACGTTCACGAAGGAGCAGTCGAAAGCCCTGTACACGGCGATGGGACGCGCGGTACGGGACATCGGGAAGATCAAAAACGGTTTCTTCGGCATCGTGAACAGCGGGATTGAATTTGATTCGCTGTATGGGGTGGTGAACCAGCTCATCGGAAATGTCACGGGCGACATGGAACGGTGCGGCGCGGATATGGGCGTGACGCGGGACGAAATTCTCGCGCAGCTTCTCGCGGACAAGCCGTATTTCGATGAAGTAACGGAAGCGTCGCTGGTGCATTTTGATATATGGGAGAACAATATTCTCATCCAGGGGGATGAAATTACCGGGATCATCGACTGGGAACGCGCGTTGTGGGCGGAACCGCTGATGGAAGACCGGTTCCGTTCCTACGGGATGAATCCGGATTTTCTGGAAGGATTCGGTCAGACGGAATTCAGCGAAAGCGAACAGCGTCGGCTGACGTGGTATAACATCTGGATCAATCTGGCGTTCATGGGCGAGCATTTCACGCGGAAATATGACACCGAGGAAGACTACCGCCGCAACCGTGCGCGGATGCTGGAATTCTGGGAAAAGCTGAAAAAATAAGTCAAAAAAGGAGATACGGCGGGTATCTCCTTTTGAGTTTACCTCATAGTGCCAGTTAAATAAACAGTCATTGCCTCCCTCAGCGAGGGAGGCAAAAGTCGCTCGTTCAACTATCACTACAGGTGATTTTACTTTTTTCTTTATATCACGCCGAACTTTTCCTGAAATTCCCTTCTCAGAATCGCGCACGTTCCCACCGAGACATACCGTCCCTTGACGTGCATGGATTCTCTTGCGATTCCCTCGAACGTCATGCCGACTTTCTCCATCACGCGGCGGCTCCGGTCGTTGCCGACCATATACCGTGCTTCGATCCGGTTCACCCGCAGATTCACGAATCCGAACCGCATCACGGCGGACACTGCTTCCGGTGCGATGCCGTATCCCCAGTATGCGGGATTCAGGACATACCCCACTTCGGCGGAATTCGCGTCATAATTGAACCGCGTGAAGCCGCAGGTGCCGATCATCTTGCCGCTGTCCCGGAGCGTCACCGCCCAGTCGTGGAAATCGCCGGCACGGTAACGGGACTGGATATACGCCAGATACCGGTAGGTATAATATTCGCTTTCGTGCGGCTCCCAGAGGAGGTATTCCGTCACGTCGCGGCGGCTGGCGTATTCGTACATATCGTGGCTGTCGCGCTTCTGCATCTTCCGCAGCACCAGACGGCGCGTTTCCAGCACCGGCGGTTCGCGGAAAATATGGGTGATCTCGTCGTGTGTCATTCCGAAGTCTCCTGTCCCATCCAATTGTTGCTATCATTATAAGCCATGACTCCTGTTTTTTCAAGAACCTCCCGGGATATTCTTCAATTTTTATTAAATTTACATTTCATGTATTGTATTCCGCAGGAACCTGTGGTACACTTCATAGAAATTCCGGTATCGTTCCGCGTCTTCCCGCATACATTGGGGTAACATCCTCATTCTTTTCATGCGGAGGCACCATGAACGATACCCTCTCCTCTTTCCTGCATTCCCGCGAATCATCCGCCGGGACAGGACAGCCTTCCCGGAGACTGGCGATCCGTTTTCTTGCCGGTCTTCTTCTGTTCGCGCTCGCTTTTCTGTGCGGATTTCTTCTGGCTCCGATCCTGATGCGGCCGCACGGCGGCGTTTTTCTTGCGGTTTCTCCCGTAACGGGCGGATGTCCCGCTGTGGTTGTTCTGTCCGTTCTCCGATGCCTGTTTCCATCGGCAATCGCGCTTTTCGGTATTTACGCCGCCGCGCACACGCCGTGGTCATCCGCAGTTTCGGGAACGGTCATCGTCTGGCGGGGACTCTGTCTCGGATGCGCGGGCGTCCTCATGAAAAACGGCTCGGTCGTCAGCATCGGACGGCACTGGGTTCCCGCGCTGATCCTCTATTTTGCGGCGTCCGTCCTGATGATTCTGCTCGCTTCCTGTTCCTGTTCTGTGTCGCGGTATCTGTGCCGCACCTACGCGGACGGAGATATCCGGCGGTTCCGGACGGCGGCGGCAGACTGGCTGATTCTGTTTCTGCTGATTTCCGGCGGCATTTTTGTGCTGGGAACGGCGGCAGTTCTGCTGATGCAGGGGAGTTTATAAAGCAAATTATTACAGCTTCCAAAAAAAGAATACAAACTCAAAAAGCTCGATTCGTAGGGACACGGCGTGCCGTGTCCGGCAATCAATTTGGATAAACGATGTTTTGTCGGAAATCCATCCAAATCGGATATTTTATTTACAAAATATACTCTGTTCAAATTTTTTAGCGGACACGGCGCGCCGTGTCCCTACGAAATATTCGTTCTGTATTGCATATTTTTGGAGAATTGCTGTAAATAACATGAAATACAAAACAAAGGTGAATCAACATGGCCAACGATAGCAATAACCGGAACAGCCGGAACGGTATTCCCGGCGGCGGCGAACCGCATCCGACCAATTACGGCCGGAACAACTGGAAAAGTTCGAGTCAGCGGGAGGAAGAAAATCTCTCCCTTGACGAAATTGAAGCCCGCGAACAGGCGGAGAAAAAACGTGCCAAGCAGGCGGAAAAGAAAAAGCACAACATCTTCAGTTCGATGTACGCCGACGGACGCGGCGTGGACAAGGAAGAAGAACAGATCGCCGAAAATCCGACGCTCGTCAATTTCTTCAAATTCCTCGGCCGCAAGCTCAATCCGATTCTCTCGGTGAATATGCTGCTCGTTCTCGGAAACTTCCCCATTTTCTTCTTCTTCCTCGCCATGAGCGGCTACTTCTCCATCCACACCACCACACCGTATTATCTCGTGTTCGCACCTCTGCGCGGCGCAATGCTGTATGACCACTCCCCCGCCACCTCCGCGCTCTGGACGATCTTCTCCCGTCAGATGGAAGTGCCGGTGCTGACCACCACGGACTATGTCCTGTTCGCCCTCTCCGCGCTGGTGATCCTCACCTTCGGCCCCGTCCGCGTCGGCGTGACTTACATCGTCCGCAACCTGTTCCGCGGGAAGCCGGTCTTCGTCATGCAGGACTTCTTTGACACCATCAAGCGCAACTTCCGTCAGGCGATGATTTACGGCATCCTCGACCTCGGCATCATCTTCCTCCTGATTTTCGACATCATCTTCTTCAACCTCAACTACGGCATGAACTTCGTTCTGGACACCATGCTGTTCATGGTCTGGTGCCTTGCGCTTCTCTATTACTTCATGCGTCCGTACATCTACCTGATGATCGTCACGTTCGACCTGTCCATCTTCAAGATGTTCAAGAACGCGATCCGCTTCACCGTCCTCGGCGTCAAGCGGAACTTCATGTTCCTTCTCGGAACGCTCGTCCTTCTCCTGCTCGAATACGTCCTGATGTACGCGTACTTCCCGCTCGCCGTCATCATGCCGTTCGTCATCATCCCCGCGATGATCGTCACGATGAGCGTTTACGCCGCTTATCCGAAGATCAAGCAGTACATGATCGACCCGTTCTACGAAGAAATGGGCACCGAAGAATAATTCAAAAACCGATGCTGCAGCATCGGTTTTTTTCCTTTTCTTTTCACTCTTCTCTTTTCTCTCTTCACTGAAAAACTGCCGTTCCCATGGGAACAGCAGTTTTTCTTTATTTTCCGTTCAATAATTCCGACACCGTGACAAACCGGTATCCTTCGTCCAGCAAGGCCGGAATAATCACCCGCAGCGCATCCGGTGTCGGGGAATCTCCGGCGATATAATCGTGAAACAGGATGATGTCCCCGCCCTTGACGTTTTCCAGCACGTTGGTCACGATCTCGTCGCTCGGTGTGTGCGCCCAGTCGAGAGTATCCACCGACCAGCAGATCACCGTATAATCCAGTTCCGCCGCCGCTTTGCACAGATCGTGTCCGAACGCTCCCTCCGGCGGACGCAGCAGCCTTGTCCGGTATTCGGTTGCCTCATACACCAGTTCTTCCGCCTGCTCGATCTCCCGGCAGACCGATTTATACGGAAGTTTCCGCAGATTCTGATGGGAATAGGTGTGGTTCCCGATCTCATGACCGGCGGCATATTCCATCCGGAACACATCGTTATACCATTCCACGTTCTGCCCGATGGTGAAAAAAGTCGCTTTCACGCCGTATTCTCCGAGAATATCGAGGATTTCGGGCGTATAGACCGGATGCGGTCCGTCGTCAAACGTCAGGGCAATCGTCTTGTCGTTGGTATGCCACGAATAGACCACCTCTGCCGACGACACGGGAAAAACGGCCGTTCCTCCGAACATCAGAACAATACCGGCGCACAGGACGGATTTCAGAATTCGGTTCCGACGCATTTCATCCCAGCTTTACGTTTGATTTTTGGTAAGATCGCCGTTCGCAGTCAGTTCGTCGAGCGTACCGAAGCGGTAGCCCATCGCCTTCCACTCCCGGATCAGCTCCGGCAGAATATCGGCATTGGTCGCGGAGGTCGGGTGAAGCAGGATCACCGCGCCGTTGTGCGTCCCGTCAAGGACTTTCTTCACGGCTTTGTCCGCCGGCATCTGGTGATCGTTGTCCCAGTCGGCGTAGGCGTAGCTCCAGAAAATCGTCTTGTAGCCGAGCGAATTCGCCCACTCAAGATTTGCTTCCGTGAACTTTCCTTCCGGCGGACGATAATATTTTGCGATGTCCGTCCCCATTGTATCCTTATAGATTTTTTCCATTGCCGCCAGTTCGTCGGTGAATTCCGTCTGGGATTTTGTTGTCATGTCGGGATGCTTCGCGGTGTGATTGCAGACGAGATGTCCCTCATCGTTCATGCGCTTCACCAGATCGGTATTCCGCGTGACGAGATTTTCAAGGATGAAGAACGCGGCGGGAACCTCCTCCGCCTTCAGCGTATCGAGAATGCGGGCGACATTGCCGTTTTCGTAGCCGGCGTCAAAGGTCAGGTAGAGAACTTTGTCGTCCTCTCCGAGGAAATAGCCGCCGTGCTTGTCAATGAACGTCATCTCTCCCGGCATCGGCGGACGTTTCCCGCCCTCCATGTGCTTGCAGTACCAGTTTGACGCTTCTGCGGATGCGGCACAGTCCTTTTCTTTTTCTTTGCACGGACTCCTGTTTCCGCGTTTCGGCGGAACATCTTCCGGAAGAGGCTCGGTTTCGGGGGCTTCCTCTTTACGGAAAAAGTCAAACAGTCCGGCCGGCATCTCCGCAGACGCACGTTCCGCAAGTACGGGCGGGACAATCATGACCGCCGCCAGCAAAAGCGGAAGTGTATGCTTTGTGAATTTCATATAGAATCTCCTTTCTCTCCGAGATTCGTTGTTTATTCTAACCGTCCATGCGGCAAATAACCGCGTAAATTTATGCCTTTTACGCAATTTTCCGGCGGAATTGTTTCCTGAACAGCGTACAGAAAATGTATAAACCCTGCATATATGCGGGTAAATTGTGTATTTTTATAAATATTTATTGCATATTTATTCCGATTTGGTCAACCTGCCTATTGCATTTTCGACAGAGGAGAGGTATAATATGCTCACACAAAAACAAACCCCACAAAAAATCAAAAATAATCAAAGAGGTATATAGAAATGAAAAAAGAAATCAAAAAAATCGTTCTCGCTTACTCCGGCGGTCTTGATACGTCCATCATCATTCCGTGGCTGAAGGAAAACTACGAAGGCTGCGAAGTTATCGCGGTTTCCGGCAACGTCGGTCAGGCAGACGAACTCGAAGGTCTCGAAGAAAAGGCACTGAAGACCGGTGCTTCCAAGCTTTACATCGAAGACCTCCGCAAGGAATACATCGAAGAATACATCTGGCCCTGCCTCAAGGCGGACGCAAAGTACGAAGACTACCTCCTCGGCACCTCCCACGCACGTCCCTGCATCGCAAAGCGTCTGGTTGAAATCGCTCTCGCGGAAGGCGCAGACGCGATCTGCCACGGCTGCACCGGCAAGGGCAACGACCAGGTTCGTTTTGAACTGACCATCAAGGCGTTTGCTCCCGACATGACCATCATCGCTCCGTGGAGAATCTGGGATATCCAGTCCCGCGACGAAGAAATCGACTACGCGGAAGCGCACAACATCCCGCTCAAGATCAACCGCGAAACCAACTACTCCAAGGACAAGAACCTCTGGCACCTCAGCCACGAAGGTCTCGACCTCGAAAGCCCCGCAAACGAACCCCAGTACAACAAGAAGGGCTTCCTTGAACTGAGCGTATCCCCCGAACAGGCTCCCGATACCCCCACCTACGTTACCATCCACTTTGAAAAGGGTATCCCGACCGCTGTCAACGGCGAAGAAATGGACTGCATCACCCTCGTTGACACGCTGAACAAGATCGGCGGCGCGAACGGCATCGGTCTTCTCGACATCGTTGAAAACCGTCTCGTCGGTATGAAGAGCCGCGGCGTATACGAAACTCCCGCAGGCACCATCCTCTACAAGGCACACGACGTTCTCGAAACCATCACTCTCGACAAGGAAACCATGCACTTCAAGACGATGGTCGCTCAGAAGCTCGGCGAACTCGTTTACAACGGTCAGTGGTTCACTCCCCTCCGCGAATCCATCGGCGCATTCGTGGACGACACCCAGAAGCACGTTACCGGCGACGTTACCCTCAAGCTCTACAAAGGCAACATGATTAACGCAGGCGTAACCTCTCCGTACTCCCTCTACAACGAACAGACCGCATCCTTCGGCGTAGACGAAGACTACAACCAGAAGGACGCCAACGGCTTCATCAACCTCTTCGGTCTCCCGATCAAGGTCAAGGCTCAGGCAGAAGCTGGCTGGGATAAGTAAGATTTTTTCTCGGGGAGAAACTTTTTGAGAAAAAGTTTCTCCCCGAACCCCTTTTCAAAAACTTTTCATCCGGGATTTGTGAAGGGGTATTGCAATTTTTATAGTTCGGCTTATTTTGTAAGTTTAACTCACACCATAGTATCTTCAAATTTAAGCTGAACTATGTTTTTATTTTTATTAAAAAGGTTTTTGAAAGGGGTTCGGGCGAGGTTCGCGATGCGAACTCGGAAACTTTTTCCTCAAAAAAGTTTCCCCCGAGAAAAACATAATTCATCATGGCAAAAATGTGGGACGCGCGGTTCTCGAAGGCGGAGAACAGCAGAGTCAATGATTTCAATTCGTCGATTTCGTTTGACAGCCGGATGTTCCGGGAGGATATTGAAGGGTCGATGGCGCACGCGACCATGCTCGGAAAGTGCGGAATTATTTCGCTGGATGAGTCCGCGAAGATTGTGACCGCGCTGGCGGAAATCAAGCGCGATATCGAATCCGGCGCGCTGGCGATTGATCCGGAAGCGGAAGACATTCACATGTTCGTCGAAGAAGTGCTGACCGCGCGCATCGGCGACACCGGGAAGCGGCTGCACACCGCAAGAAGCCGGAACGACCAGGTCGCTCTGGACATCCGCCTGTATCTGAAAAAGGAAATTACCGAAATCCGTTCTCTTGTGAAGGGTCTTCTCGGTGCGATCGTCACCATCGCGGAGGAAAACGTCGATACCGTTATGGCGGGCTATACGCATCTCCAGCGGGCACAGCCGGTCACGTTCGCGCACTATGTTCTCGCGTACGCGCAGATGTTCATCCGCGACGATCTCCGTCTGGCGGATGTGTATGACCGCACCAATTTCTCCCCGCTCGGCTCCGGTGCGCTCGCTTCCACGACGTACCCCATCGACCGTCACATGGTCGCCGAACTGCTCGGCATGGGCGGCGTTACCGAAAACTCCATGGACGGCGTATCCGACCGCGATTTCCTGATCGAACTCGTCTTCGCGCTGTCCCTCATCATGATGCACCTCTCCCGCTTCTCCGAAGAAGTGATCCTGTGGTGCACCAGTGAATTCTCCTTCGTGGAACTCGACGATGCGTTCTCGACCGGCTCATCCATCATGCCGCAGAAGAAGAATCCCGACATCGCCGAACTCGTCCGCGGTAAAACCGGCCGTGTCTACGGCGACCTCACCACCGTTCTCACGATGATGAAGGGCATCCCGCTGGCGTACAACAAGGATATGCAGGAAGACAAGGAAGCCGCATTCGACGCGATCGACAACGCAAAGCTCTGCATCGAACTGTTCACTTCCATGATCGCCACGATGACCGTCAAGAAGGAAAAGCTCCGTCAGGCAGCCTCCGGCGGCTTCATCAACGCGACCGACTGCGCGGACTACCTCGTCAAGAAAGGACTTCCCTTCCGTGACGCATACCGTGTCAGCGGACGTCTCGTTGCGTACTGCATCGAAAACAAGACCGACCTCGAATCGCTCACGCTCGATACCTACAAGACCTTCTCTCCCCTGTTCGACGAAGGCGTATACGAAGCGGTCAATCTCGAAAACTGCGTAAACGAACGCAAGGTCTACGGCGGTCCCTCCAAGGAATCCGTCCTGCACCAGATCGAAATCGTAAAAAATTACATCGAAAAATAAATATATATTAAAAAGGTTTTTGAAAGGGGTTCGGGGGAATCTTTTTCCTGAAAAAAGATTCCCCCGAGAAACACCATTTTATGAACAAAATCAAAGCTGCCATCATCGGTGCAACCGGCTATGCGGGTGCGGAACTCGTCCGTCTCCTTGCCCTGCATCCCCATGTGGAAATTTCCGGTCTCGCCTCCGTTTCCTTTGAAGGCAAGGGAATCGAAGAAGTTTATCCGAACTTCAAGAAAATGAATCTCCCGAAGCTTGCCAACGTCGAAGACGTCATCGCCGGTGCGGATGTTGTATTTGCCTCCGTGCCGCACGGTCTGTCCGAACCGCTTGCCGAACAGTGTCTCGCTTCCGGCGCACTTCTCATTGACCTCGGCGCGGATTTCCGTCTCGAATCCGAAGACGAATACAAGGAATGGTACAAAAAGCCGTTCGACAAGCCGGAACTCCATGACGGCGCGGTCTATGCACAGCCGGAACTGTTCCGCGAAAACATCAAGGACGCGAAGATCATCGCCAACCCCGGCTGTTATCCGACGGCTGCGGCACTCGCGCTGTTCCCCGCGCTCAAGCTCGGCTTCATTGAATCCGACGGCATCATCATTGACGCAAAATCCGGCGTGACCGGCGCGGGCAGAAGCCTGACCCAGAACACGCACTATCCGGAAGCAAACGAATCCATTTCCGCGTACAAGGTCGGCGAACACCGCCACACGCCCGAGATCGAACAGTCCCTCTCCTACGCGGTCGGTCATCCGATGAAGGTGCTGTTCGTTCCGCATCTGCTCCCCGTCAACCGCGGCATCGAAGAAACCATCTACGCGAAGCTCAAGGATGGTGTAACCGTTGACGAAGTCCGCGAAGCCTACGTCAAGTTCTACGAAAACGAACAGTTCGTCCGCATCGAAGCGAAGGGCACGTCCGCACAGATCCGCAACGTCACCCGCTCGAACTACTGCGACATCTCCGTTCACGGTGATCCCCGTACCGGCACGCTGATCCTCTGCTCCTGCATCGACAACATGGTCAAGGGTGCAGCAGGTCAGGCCATCCAGAACATGAACATCCACTTCGGCTTTGACGAATCCTGCGGCATCGATATGCTCCCCGCAGGGTTCTGAGGAAATTGAATAACCGGGGAAGAAACTTTTTGGAAAAAGTTTTTGAGTTCGCGCAGCGAATCTCACCCGAACCCCATCTTCAAAAACTTTCCGGCAAAGGAATTGACGAAGTTGGGTGCAGACTGACAGATTGAATTTGAGGTTTGTTTACCATGAATACTTCCATTTATACCGAAATTTCCGGCGGCGTTTGTGCTGCCGAAGGCTTCAAGGCGTACGGCATTCACGCCGGTATGCGGAAAAACGCCGCAAAGCTCGACCTTGCCATGATCGTTGCGGACGATCTCTGCAATGCGGCAGGCGTTTACACGAGAAACAAGGTGTTCGCGGCTCCGGTCGGCGTAACCCGCGCACATCTCGCAAACGGCAAGGCACAGGCGGCAATCTGCAACTCCGGCAACGCGAATGCCTGCACTCCCGACGGATACGAAACCGCATCCGCGACCTGCAAGGCGGTTGCCGAAGCTCTGAACATTGACGAAAACGACGTAATCGTCTGCTCCACGGGCGTGATCGGCGTTTCCCTGAACACCGAGCCGATCATGAAAGGCATCCCCGTTCTGCTCGAAAAGCTCGAAGGTACGGCGGAAGGCTCCGACAAGGCGGCTCTGGCGATCATGACCACCGACACCAAGAAGAAAGAATTCGCTCTTTCCTTTGAATGCGGCGGCAAAACCGTTCACATCGGCGGCATCTGCAAGGGTTCCGGTATGATTCACCCGAACATGGGCACAATGCTCTGCTTCATCACTACCGACTGCGCGGTTGCGTCCGATGTTCTCGACACGGCTCTCCGTGCGGCGATTGACGACACCTTCAACATGGTTTCCGTGGACGGCGACACCAGCACCAACGACACTGTGACGGTTCTCGCGTCCGGCAAAGCGGGCAACGACGAAATCACCTCGGCATCCGGCGCGGATTACGAAGCGTTTGCCGGTGCGCTGAAGCTCCTCTGCTACAAGCTGGCGACCGCGATTGCGGCGGACGGCGAAGGTGCAACCAAGTTCCTCATCTGCAAGGTGGACGGCGCGAAGAACACCGAAGACGCGCGTGTTCTCGCAAAATCCGTGATCGCGTCCTCCCTCGTCAAGGCGGCGATGTTCGGCGCGGACGCAAACTGGGGACGTATTATCTGTGCGCTCGGTTACTCCGGCGTGGACTTTGATACAAAGAAGGTTGACATTTCCTTCTCTTCCGCAAAGGGTATGCTTCCTGTCTGCAAGAACGGCGGCAGCTACGAATTCAGCGAAGAATTCGCCAAGAAAGTCCTCACCGAAAAGGACATCGTGATCCACTGCGACATGAACGACGGCGACGCATCCGCCGAAGCCTACGGCTGTGACCTGAGCTACGAATACGTCCGCATCAACGGCGACTACAGAAGCTGATCCGGAGGAAACCGACTATGTCCATCAGAAACGAAGACAAGGCGAGTATTCTGATTGAAGCTCTGCCTTATATCCAGAAATATACCGGCAAGACCGTTGTCATCAAGTACGGCGGAAATGCCATGCTGTCCGAAGAACTGCGCGACGCGGTTATCAGCGACATCGTTCTGCTGTCCCTGACCGGCATCAACGTCGTTCTCGTTCACGGCGGCGGTCCCGATATGAATGATCTGCTGAAAAAGATCGGCAAGAAGTCCGAGTTCATCAACGGTCTGCGCTACACCGACGAGGAAACCGCCGAAGTTGCGCTGATGGTTCTCGCGGGCAAGACCAACAAGCAGCTCGTTGACAAAATCGGACGTACCGGCGGCCGTGCCATCGGTCTCTGCGGTCTCGACGGCGGCCTCATCAAGGCAACCCGTCACACCGACGCGGAAGGAACCGACTACGGCTTCGTCGGCGACATCGTTTCCATCAACGCGGAAGTTATTCAGGACGTTATCAAGCGCGGCTACATCCCGGTCATCTCGACCGTCGCACACGCGGAAGACGCGGAAGGCGTTTACAACATCAACGCCGACACGGCGGCTGCGGAAATCGCCATTGCGCTGAACGCGGAAAACCTGATTCTCCTGACCGATACGGTCGGCGTACTCCGTGACCCGAAGGATCCCGAAACGCTGATTTCCGTGATCCGCACCGACGAAGTGGACGGACTCCGTGCAGAAGGCATCATCTCCGGCGGCATGATCCCGAAGGTCGAATGCTGCGTTTCCGCGGTCAACGGCGGCGTCAAGACGTTCATCATCGACGGACGCATCAAGCATTCGATCCTCATCGAAATGCTGTCCGAAGAAGGGATCGGCACCATGTTTACCAAAGGCTGAGGTATCCACTATGATTCGTGAAAATGTAATCTCGTTCGACCATGAAAACATCATGGCGACTTACGGCAAGCTCGACCTCGTTCCCGAAGAGGGACACGGTGCGGTGCTGACCGACAAAAACGGCAAAGAATTCGTCGATTTCACCAGCGGCATCGGCGTCAACATCTTCGGCTGGAACGACGAAGGCTGGAAGAACGCGGTTATCGAACAGGTGAACCGCTTCCAGCACGTTTCCAACTATTTCTACTGCGACAAGGCATCCGAACTCGCTTCCATGATCGCGGAAAAGACCGGACTCTGCAATATGTTCTTCGGCAACTCTGGCGCGGAAGCGAATGAAGGTGCCATCAAACTGGCGAGAAAGTACAGCTTTGACAAATACGGCGAAGGACGCTCGACCATCGTCACGCTGAACAAGTCCTTCCACGGCCGTACGATCACCACACTGAAGGCGACCGGTCAGGACGTGTTCCACCAGTATTTCTTCCCCTTCACGGAAGGCTTCAAGTACTGCGACGCGGGCGACATGGACGCACTGACCGCTGCCTGCACGGACGACGTGTGCGCGGTGATGCTCGAAGTCGTACAGGGCGAAGGCGGCGTGAACATTCTCTCCGCCGATTATCTGAAGGCGGTCGAAGCCCTCTGCCGTGACCGCGACATCCTGCTGATCGTGGACGAAGTCCAGACCGGCATCGGACGCTGCGGCAAGTTCTTCGGCTACATGAACGCGGGCATCACCCCCGACATCGTCACCACGGCGAAGGGTCTCGGCGGCGGTCTGCCGATCGGTACGTTCATCGCCGGTGAAAAGTGCGCAAAGACCCTCGGCGCAAGTATGCACGGCTCCACATTCGGCGCAAACCCCGTCTCCTGCGCGGCGGCTTGCAATGTCGTTTCACGCATCACGGACGAATTCCTCGACGAAGTGAACGCGAAGGGTGCGTATATGCGCGAAAAAATCGCGTCACTCGGCTCCGATAAGGTGAAGGAAGTGCGCGGCATCGGCATGATGACCGGGATTGCCGTCACCGTTTCCCCGAAGGATGTCCTGCACGACGCATTCGACAACGGACTCCTCGTTCTCACGGCAGGCACGGATGTTGTCCGCCTCCTCCCCCCGCTGACGATCTCCTACGAAGAAATCGACCGCGGCATCGAAATCCTCGCAAAAGTTCTGTAAATCTGCACCAAACTCCATTAAAATATACAGTATAAAGTTTTTTGAAAAGGGGTTTGGGGAAAAACTTTTTCTCAAAAAAGTTTTTCCCCAAGAATCACACATCATGAAAGATTTTCTCAAAATGTCCGATCTGTCGAAGAACGACATCATCGAACTGCTCGACATCGCGGACAAGCTGAAGTATGAACGCAAGCACGGCATCGAACACCACATCCTCAAGGGCCAGTCCCTTGGCATGATTTTCCAGAAGTCGTCCACCAGAACCCGCGTATCCTTTGAAACCGGGATTTACCAGCTCGGCGGTCAGCCGCTGTTCCTCTCTCCCCGTGACCTCCAGATCGGCCGCGGCGAACCGCTCGAAGACACTGCGCGCGTTCTGTCCCGCTACCTCGACGGCATTATGATCCGTACCTTCGCGCAGAAGGAAGTCGAAGACCTCGCGGACTACTGTTCCTGCCCGGTCATCAACGGTCTGACGGACTACTGCCACCCCTGTCAGGTCATGGCGGACCTCATGACGATCCGCGAAATCAAGGGCGGATTCGACGGTCTGAAGATGTGCTACATCGGCGACGGCAACAACATGGCGAACTCCCTCATCGTCGGCGGTCTGACCGTCGGCATGAAGGTAGCGATTGCCTGCCCGAACGCATACCAGCCGGACGAAAAAGTTCTTGACTTTACGAAAAAATATGGTAATATGTATACAATGACCGAGAATATCCTCGAAGCGGCTGCGGACGCAGACGTTCTCTTCACCGACGTATGGGCCTCCATGGGTCAGGAAGAAGAAGCTGCGGAACGCCGCAAGGTCTTCACCGGCTACCAGATCAACGCGGAGGTTCTATCCGTCGCGGCAAAGAACGCGATGGTTCAGCACTGTCTCCCCGCGCACCGCGGCGAAGAAATCACCGCCGACGTCTTTGAAGCGCACGCCGACGAAATTTTCGAGGAAGCCGAAAACCGTCTCCACGCCCAGAAAGCCATCATGGTCAAGCTGATGGCAAAGTGATTGAGGGGAGTTTCTCGGGGAAACCTTTTTTGAGGAAAAAGGTTTCGAGTTCGCGGGGGCTACAAAGTAGTCACCGCGAATCTCGTCCGAACCCCTTCCAAAAACCTTTTCAAATAAAAGGGATTGACAGAGTACGGTTGAAATCGGATGGATTTTCTTGGAATTTTTGGACGGAGTTATTCTTTTTTATGCGATATTTTTTTGACCTTACGGGAAAACGGACAAAATTGGGGTTGTCTGCGCTTGCTGTGGGGCTTTTGTTTTGTATGACCTCCTGTGTTACGCTGCGGGATGCGGATGCCTTGCCTCATGAAAACCGTCCCGTACAGGAGCCGCCGGAAATATCTGCGCCTGTGCATGATTTTTCGCCGCCGGAAACGGAGATGGAAGAGCCGGAACCGGAAGGCTATCCGGAATATGAGCGTACGATTTCTGCGGAAGCGTTGGACTGGGTGAACTGGTACGAAGGCACTTACGGCAGCGGAACGGCGGATAAGATTCTGCTGGATCGGGAGAACATCCTCCGCTGGAACCGGCAGATGACCGCCGATACGCCGACGATGCGCGATATGACCGCTCTTCCGGCGGAAATGTCCGGTGCGGAGGTGCGGGCGATGATCGAACACTATGAGCTTCCCGCCGACGAACGCTATGTGGATGGGAACACGCTGATTTCGCACGATATGCGGGAGGATGTCCGTCACAACCGGAACCTTGACGGGATTCCGGACATCGTGGAACCCAAACGGGCGGTCATAACGGCGCGTTCCGACCTCAAGCGGTTCCCGACCGACAAGACGTTCCATCGGCAGGGTGAGCCGCATTACGACGGAATTCAGGAGACCGAACTGATTTCGGGATTTCCCACCGCCGTTCTGCACACCAGTTCGGACGGACAGTTTGCGTTTGTCCTCTCCTATTTTTACAGCGGCTGGATTCCTTCGGGGAATGTGGCGCACTGTACGGCCGACGAATACCGTCTGTTTGCGGCACCGGAGGATTATGTGACGGTGCTTGCCAGGGTGATTGAATGCGGCGGCGTCCGGTTTGACATGGGCGCGGTTCTGCCGTACGTCGGCGAAACGGCGGATTCGTACACGGTGCAGGTTCCGAAGAGGCATCCGGAAACGGGAATGCTGACGCTGGAGAACACGGAAATTTCCAAGGAAGATGCGATTCGCGGTTCGCTGGATTATACGATCAAAAATTACTACCGTCAGGCGTTTTTATATCTCGGCACGGATTACGGCTGGGGCGGATCGTCCGGCGGGGTGGACTGCTCGGGCTTCGTCTGCGCGGTTTTCCGGACGTTCGGGCTGTATCTGCCGCGCAATACGGGCGAACAGAGCAAGTACGCGGGGATGGTGGTATCGCTGGCAAACGATCCGTCCGGGGTACTGGACACGGTGAATCAGCCGGCGGCGGTGTATCGTCCGGGGCATGTCATGCTCTATCTCGGCAAACGGGATGGCAGACACACAATCATTCATGCGCCGCAGGGCGGTGAAAAGGTATGCGTAGCGGAACTGAGCATGGCGAATCTGACCGGCGTGTCGGTGTTCGGGGGATGAGAATTTCTTGGGAAAAAACTTTAAACAAGGCAATAAGGAGGGACGTATGACCGAACTGATTTTTCTCGAAGGGGTCTCCGGCATCGGAAAATCCACGATGGCGCGGATGCTGGCGGACGAACTGACAGCGGCGGGATGCCGCGTGCGCGCGTATCTTGAATTCGACTTTACCAACCCGATCGACTTCTACTGCACCGCTTACCTGACCGCCGGCGAATACCGGAATCTCTGCGAACGGTTCCCGGACGAACGGGATGCCCTCCGGAAATATGCAGTCCCGGCGGGTGAAGTGCGTCTGGTGCGCTATTTCGATGAAGATACGCCGCTGTTTGCACCTGTACTTCTTGCCGAACTGCGGAATAAGGAATTCTGTTACCATCCGGCGCACCTCGTTTCCATGGACGAATATACGGAAGCCTACCGGTACGTCTGGACGGATTTCGCGGAATCCATCGACGATACGTTCGATTTTCTCCTGTTCGACGGTTCCCTGCTCCATCATCCGATCAACGACATGATGCGGAATTATCACATCACCGGCGAACAGGCGGTTCCTCACGTCCGTACCCTGCTCGAATCCCTCGGCGGACGGAAGCGGCGCATTTTCTATCTGGAAACCGCCGACATTGCCGCACAGCTCACCCGCGCACACGCCGACCGGGGACAGAATCCGCCGTCTGCGGAGGATATCGCGTTCTGGGAAACCCGCCACAAAAATGACCGGATCGTTCTGGAACACATCGCAGAGGATATCCGAATCTATGACGTGTCCGCCGGAAACTGGGATTCCGTGCGGGAACAGATCCGGACATTCCTTCTCTGACGGAGGTGATTTTCATGGAATTATCGAATCTTGTCAAACGAACTCCCGTTGACAAAGGCTGGTCGGGAGACAAAAAATACTGTGCGGAAACCGCTGACGGGACAAAATATCTTCTCCGCACCTCGGAACCCGGCTCATACGAAAAGAAAAAAGCCGAATTCGAAGTCATGCAGGCAGTGGACACGCTCGGAATCCCGATGTGCCGCCGCTGACGTTCGGAAAAACGGATGAATTCGTATACTCTGTCCAGACATGGATCGACGGTACGGACGCGGAAGAAACGATCGCTTCGTATTCCGATGCCGAACAATATGCCTTCGGACTCACCGCCGGACGGATTCTTGCCAAAATCCACACCATCCCCGCGCCGGATTCGCAGGAGGAATGGGAATCCCGCTTCAACAAAAAAATCGACCGGAAAATCAAAGGCTACCGCGACTGCCCGCTGAAGTTCGACGGCGCGGAGGACATGATCCGGTACATTGACGAAAACCGGCATCTCCTGCATGACCGTCCGCAGAGCTTCCAGCACGGCGACTACCATATCGGCAACATGATGATTGACCAAAGCGGCACCCTCACCGTGATCGACTTCAACCGCTTCGACTACGGCGACCCGTGGGAGGAATTCAACCGGATCGTGTGGTGCGCGCAGGTGTCGCCGCTGTTTGCGTCCGGCATGGTGAACGGGTACTTTGACGGAAACGTGCCGATGGACTTCTGGCGGCTGCTCGCGCTGTACATTTCGAGCAACACGCTGTCGTCGGTCTACTGGGCGATCCCGTTCGGGCAGGATGAAATCGACACGATGATGAATCAGGCGCGGGAAGTGCTGGAATGGTACGACAATATGCGGAATCCGGTACCGACGTGGTATTTTGAGGGATATTATTTACAGGAACTTGACGGCATTCCGTATAAACTGAAAGCTCCGTTTGATTTCGGCTTTCTGAGACGTTTCGGACGGGTCTTTAAAGTATTTGACGATCAGGATTCCGGAAATATCTGCTTCGGAACGGAGAAAGACGGCGAACGGTACTTCATAAAATTCGCCGGTGCGCCGACTGAACAATATAACGGAATTCCTATGGATGCCGTGGAACGTCTGCGTGCGACCGTTCCTGTTTACCATGCACTCCGTCACCCGAATCTTGTCGAACTCATAGATGCTATGGAAATCGGCGGCGGGTACGCGGTCGTATTCCGGTGGGCGGACGGAGACTGTATGGGACGAATGTATCCGGCATCGCATCAGCGGATTATGAACCTTCCGCTCGAGAAAAAACTCGGGCTATACCGCGATCTTCTCGGCTTCCTTCATCATACCGCAGAAAACGGATATTTTGCCGTGGATTTCTATGATGGCAGTGTCATGTACGACGAAGCAAGCGGAAAAACCACCGTCTGCGATATCGACTTTTTCCGGAAAATGCCGACAGTCAACGATATGGGACGGATGTGGGGCAGTTCACGGTTCCAGTCACCCGAAGAATATCGTCTCGGCGATACCCTTGATGAAGTCACCAACGTATACACAGCAGGAGCCATGGCGTTTGCCCTGTTCGGCAATTATCAGAGAACGCAGGAGGCATGGCTGCTGAACGATGAATCTTATCATGTCGCCAGACGCGCAGTCAGCGATGAACGTTCCGAACGACAGCAGACAATTGTGAATCTGATCGATGAATGGGAGAACGCACTATGCTTGACGTGAAATTTTTCGATACCGTGGACGACAGCCTGCTGAAATTCGCTGTCATCATGGCACGGTACGGGAACGGCTGGCTGTTCTGCCGCCATAAACAGCGTACCACATGGGAAATCCCCGGCGGTCACCGTGAACCCGGCGAAGCCATCGACGATACCGCGCGACGGGAACTGTACGAAGAAACCGGAGCGGCCGCGTTTGATCTGAACAAAATCGGCGCGTACGGCGTGTGTTCCGGAGATGAAATCACTTACGGGATGCTGTATTATGCGGATGTACGGGAACTCGGAACCCTTCCGCCGGAAATGGAAATCGGCGAAATCATGATTTCCGAATGTCTCCCGGAATCCCTCACCTATCCGCTCATCCAGCCCGCGCTGTATGAAAAAACGATGGAATTTCTAAACAAAAAAAGACAAAGTCTGTACAAACTTTGTCCTCGTTTCCCAGTTTAAAAGTTTTTGAAGATGGGCGTAGTTCCGCAAGCGGAACTACAGGGGAAGAAACTTTTTCCAAAAAGTTTCTTCCCCACATCCACTTTATCTCACTGAATATCCACAGACTTGCCGGTTTCGGCGGATTTGTAGATTGCGTCGAGAATCTTCATCAGCTGGACGCCGTCTTCGGCGGTTGCACGGCATTCGCCGCCGTTCATGGCTGCGTCGATGAAGCCGCGGATTTCCGCGTTGAACGGATTGGTTGCGTCAAACGTCGTGTTGCCCTGCGGCTGGATGTTCACGAACATTCCCGCCATGTCGGAGTAGAGTTCTACGCCCGGATCGATCTTCGCGCCGGCCTTGGTGCCGAACAGTTCGATCTTGCCGAGGTCGTGCGGGATGTTCAGGTTGAAGCTCGCTTCCACCTGAAGGGTGAAGCCGTTGTCGAAACGAACCATCGCGGACGCGAAGTCTTCAACGGTGTATTCGTAACCGGTCTTCTTGCTGGACATTTCCCATGCCATTTCCGCACCTGCCGCACGGTTGCAGCCGAGGTTGTTGTAGGTTACGCCGAACGCGGATACCGGCTTCGGATTGCCCGCGAGATAACGGGACAGGTCAATGACGTGTACGCCGAGGTCGATCAGCGGACCGCCGCCGGAATACGACTTGTCGCCGAACCAGCCGCCCGGGCAGCCGTTTCTGCGGAGATAGGTCGCCTTTGCGTAGTAAATGTCGCCCATCGTGCCTGCCGCGGTGAGCTTGCGGATGGTGTCTGCGTCGCCGCCGAACCGACGGACGAAACCGATCTGGAGGAGCTTGCCCGTTTCCTTCGATACCGCGAGCATTTCTTCCGCTTCTTCGGCGTTCATCGCCATCGGCTTTTCACAGATAACGTTCGCGCCGCCGCGCAGAGCCGCAATGGTCGCACCCTTGTGCGCAGAGTTCCATGTGGTAACGCTCACGCAGTCGAGGTCTTCCTTCGCCATCATTTCGTTGTAGTCCGTATAGATGTGCGGGATGTTGTAGCGTTCTGCATACCGCTTCAGCTTCGCCTCGTCGATATCGCAGGCCGCAACGACTTCCACGCGGTCGGAAAGAGCCTTGTAGCCGCCCATGTGTGCATTGCTGATGCCGCCGGTACCGATAATACCAACCTTGATCTTTTCCATAAAAACCTCCGTTTTTATATAAAATTCAGATTTATTATTAAGGATTGTATCACATTCGTGCCGGTTTGTCAATCGTTTCGGGGAGGTTCCGGCAAAAAACGGATTTCCGCAGGCTTGACAAACCGGCGGAGGTGTGTTATAATACCGCCATGCGGGTATGGCGGAACTGGCAGACGCGACGGATTTAGGATCCGTTGGGCAACCGTGCAGGTTCAAGTCCTGTTACCCGCAGTTTTCTTACAAAAATCCTCGACTATGTCGAGGATTTTTCATTTTACGGTTCGCCGCCGGTATCCTTTTTTGCCGCGTCCACGGATGCTTCGCCGAAGATGTAGCTCACCACGGACACCACCGAGCCAACCACGCCTACAATCTGTGCGTAATCGTTTTCTTCAATTCCAAACGCCGCCGCAAGTCCGACGATCACGCCGATCAGTGCCGTCCATAATTTGCGGGACGAGAGTTTCTTTCTGAGCTTCATACGTTTGCCCTCCGTTTTTGTTGATTTATGTTTTTTTCTGTGTTATAATAAGTCTGTGGTACCTGCGGGAAGGAACAGCAATGGAATTCCACGACATTGTAAATACTGTTTGTCAGGCAATCCGAGCGTTATCTGCTCTCCTCTCTGCCCTGATAAGCCTCGCAACATATCGGAAGAATCATAAGTAATCCGGAATGAGCATCCACAAGCGGCGTGTGGAATTGTTGATGGGTGACGCCGATCGCTTGTACCGCCGACCGTCCGCGAAACGGTCAAATTATTTGCAGTGAGACAATACGACACGCCGTTTTTGCTCACTTTCCTGTAAAATCATTCTTGACTTTCCGTCAGATATGCTGTATAATGAAACTGTGGAATTCCAAAAGCACATTCCTTCCAAAACGTTCGTCAGGTTCGGCGACCGGCGAACACATGAATGATAACATGAAATGCCCGTCATTCATCCACCTCCGCAAACAGCAGGATTCGCAACCCTGCTGTTTTTCTTTTTGCACAAATTTACTTTCTTCCCAGCTTCCGGTACAGATCCGCCGCATACCTGTACCCATCCATGTACGTCATCGTATCCTTCGACAGGCCGAACTTCTTCTGCACTTCCGCGCGCCAGTCCGTCCCGTATATACCCGCCTTGTTCGGAATCCCGAGGAACGGCGCAGGATCAATGCTCACGCCGTTCTCGCGCACCTCAAAGTGACAATGGCTGCCGAAGGAATATCCCGTATTCCCCTCAATTCCGATGTGCCGACCTGCCTCCACGCGCCGTCCGACCGATACCAGACGTTTGCTCAGGTGGCAGTAGTAGTACATCCGCCCGTCATCGCCATCCACGCGGACGTAATTGCCCCATTCCCACGTCCGGTCGGACTTATCCGTGATAATCGTGGATGCCGCCACCCGTCCGCCGACAACCGCGCAGACGTGTTTGTCTGTGATCCCGACGACGTCAATCCCCTTGTGATCGTCCGGTTTTCCGTTCAGCACACGCCGCCCGAACGGGGACGTTACCCTGTATTTTCCGCTGTAGATCATACGCCCTCCTTGTGATAAATCCGGATCGCTTCCTCCAGTTTGGACACCCGCACATCCAGATCGGTGTACTGCCGCTTGATTTCCTTGATGTCCCGTTCCAGTCCGTCGATCCCTTTCTTGATATAGCCGAGTTCCGTCAGAACCTGTCCGGTCTGCTGTCCGCTGTTCTTCGCTGCCGTCATCCGTCCGACAAAAAACGTCCCCACGGACAGCGCAAAGCCAAGGACAGCGATCAGGATGGTAATGTCAATGCTCATCCTGTTCCTCCGTTATTCCATCATGGTACCGTCGGAACCGGCAAAATGTACCCATTTTCCAAGTCCATCCCAGTCATCGGTCCGGAAAATGAACTTCGCCTCCAGATAGTCGATGGTGTCCGCGACAACGTGTGTGTCGTTCAGCTTCAGATGCTGACGAACAATCTGTCCTGTAATCATGTGCGTTCTCCTTTCGTTTTTTCGTTTCTTTCCTCACCCAACACACTCGAACATTCGTATTATGTTGGGCGCGTATTATAACACACTCCCTCCATTTTGTCAAGTCCCCCTCTCCGGCGTGATATCTGCCGCCGGACAGCAAAAAAGCCATCGGATTTCCCGATGACTTTTTCATTTTTTATTTTTTTGTAATTACCAGCAGCACCGCCGGAACCGGCTCCTTCTCTTCCGCCAAAAGCAGTCCGTCCTCGATGGCATGAAACAGGAACGCCATCGTCAGACTTTCGCGGCTGAGAAAATACTGCTGCCATTCCGGTACACCCGTCAGGTGCGGCGGCAGCTTCACGCGGGTGCGCCGAATCATGTCCGCCATACTTCCGCCGAGCCTGTCCACAATCGGTCTGCCCATCTGATTCGCCAGAGCCTTCTCCGAATAATATTCCTCTTCCGTCAGAACGGGAATGTTCAGCGAAACCGCGCTGTCCTTTTTCAGCAGACCATGCTCGATCAGCACATCCGCGCTTTCCAGTACTCCCGCTTCAATCGTCCCGGAGTGAATCCCGCTGTGCAGCTCGTACATCCACTTGATGTGTTCCTTACGGGTGTGATCGTACGGAATCTGTCCGAGTTTTGTCGAAAATCCACGGAACCATATCCGCTTGGTGTCGTACAGATCAAGCACGTCCTCCCCGAATTCGCCATCCATGCCGTAACGCCAGTATTCCTCGTCCATCGACCAGTCGTAACCGGCGGGATAATGGTTCCCCATCGCCAGCCACCGTCCGCCGTTCTTCCGGTACGGGTATTCGTCATACGAAATTACTTTATGTACCGTCCCCGCAATGTCAAGCACAGCGCACAGCATCACGGAAATGGCATAATGCAGTTCCAGCTTCCGGCGGCAGGATTCGTCCTGACGCTGATAATAATCTGTTCCACGGAGAGTGTCCAGCGCGGCGCGGAGATCGTCCCGGATGTCGGCATAATGTTCGTCCGCGTACCGGAGCTGTTCGCGGAAATTAGCGTAGTGATCCTCTCTCGTGAACTGGATAAAGTCGCTGTAGACCTTCCCGCCGTCCGTGCGCGCCATCAGTTCACCGTCCACCAGCCGCTTCACGATCGGTTCAATGAACGCCGCCGGTGTACCGAGAACTTTGGCAATCTCCACCTCCGTCAGCGGCTTTTCGTAGGCGACGATGAGGATGTTCTGCGTGAGCGCGTCGTCATACCCGACCAGCGAAAACGGTTCGCCGTCCAGACCGGCTCCGCCGGAACAGGATATCCGTAAAATTTCGGGTTCATAGCTCTGTTTTGCGTAAGTTTCCATGGTTTCCACTCCTTTTCTGACCTGCTGCCGTCCCTTGTTCAGCCGACTTTTGACCGTTCCCGCCGGAATCCCCATCGCGGCGGCAATCGTTTCGATGGTCTCGCCGTGAAGATAAAACCGGATAAACACTTCCCTGTGCGTCCGTGCAAGATAACCGATCTCGCGCCGGATGGCTTCAAGCTGACCGTCCGTTTCGTCTTCGGTACCGGCTTCCTCGAACGGTTCGCGGAACGCTTCGTCCATGACCCAGTCGTCCCAGCGGATCGTCGGGCGGCGGTATTTCTCGCGGAGGAGGTCGCAGTGCTTGTTCGATAAAATCCGGTTCAGCCATGCCCAAAGATTGTCCGGACGGTACCCGCGCGAGAGACTCTGCCATGCGGCAAGAAAGGTCTCCTGCGCGAGATCGGCGGCGGTGTCCGCATTTCCGGTCAGACGGAGCGCGGCGTAATACAGGGGATCGGTATATTTGGCAAGTTCATGTTCCATTGTTTTGAATTCCTTTGAAAGCACTTTCATGAATACAGTCGGAATCGGACGGAAAAAGTTCACGGTTCCGGAAAAATTTTTTTGAAAAATCTCTTGACTCTCACCTATACTTCGGGTTTATACTGTAAGCGTAAGGTACCATTCATCATCCACAGGAGGCTCTCCCATGCAAATCGGCGAATTCGCAAAAATCTGCAATACCAGAATTTCCGTCCTGCGCCATTACGACAAGCTCGGTCTGCTCACGCCTTCCCGTATCGATCCCGCCACCGGCTACCGCTATTATTCCGGCGATCAGGCAGCGGTTTTCTTCCGGATCGGCGCGCTCAAGCAGGCGGGATTTTCCCTCGCGGAAATCCGTGACATCCTCGGACGCATGAACAGCGACGACGAGGTTCTGGAACGGTTTGACGCAAAGGAACGGGAACTTCTGGAAACTCTCGAAAATCTGAGAAACGCACGAAAGAAAATCCTGAAAGGAGTCACCCGCATGAAAATCGAAATCCTCCCCACGCCGGATGAAATTCTGGCCAAAACCGCCCCTCTCCCGCCGGATGTCATCAACACCGACTTTCTCTCCGTCTGTACAGCCTTGGACAAAGCGGTCACATCCGAAAATTATCAGCGCATTTCCGGCTTCCGTACCTACGGCAGCCCGCATTCCGACGAAGTCGCGGTCGGATGTGCCGTCGTCCGTCTGACGGATACCTACACCGTTCCGCTGAACGATCCCCTGCCCGAAGCATTCGAGGATGATCCGGACGTGATCGGAAAATGGCAGGTCGTCGGACTGTACCGCGTGAAGGACGACTTTTTCACCGGATATCCCCGGTACGGCGACTGGTACGGCGATCATCTGAAGGAACTGTATTTCCTCCCGAACGGCGGACATTACTGGATTTATCAATGGAGCAAAGGCGTCCTGTACACCCGCAACGGAGACGGATGCACCGCCAATCCGTACGAAATCGAGGAATACGACGGGAACCGCTACCTGTTTATCCGGAAAAAATCGCAGGAATACCGGCGCGGCGGCGAACCGATGACACTCGTTCTGCGGCAGACCGACCGGAAAGCCTACACCATCGAAGAGATCGCCCGCCGCGACAACGTGAACCTGCCGTTTGCGAACGATGAACGGGTTCACGGCAAATGGTGCGCGCACAGTATGTTCCGCGACCGGAACGCCTTTGATCCGGACAAACCGCAGATCGGCCTGTTCTGGAACGGCGTGGAATTCCGCGAAAACGGCGAGCTCATCCGCTGGTTTGACCGGCGCAGTATTCCCGGACGATGGACAAACGGGCATCTGCTCGACCTCCGCGAACGGCTGGACTGCGCCTACGAAGTAACAAACGTTGGCGGTACGGAGTATCTCATCGTGGAATGGAAAAACGGCGATTATATCTACGGCGGCTATCGGACGGGATATATTGCCTTTGTGCGGGAAACCTGATTCCAATGAGCGTGTGAAAGGAGCTTTTCCATGAACAATCCCTTCCGCCGCCGGACGGTCACTTTCCCGGATGCCATCCTCTACGGTCTGCTGATGTTCGCGGCAAATTTTGTCAGTTCCTACACAGCGATTCTCTCGTTCAATCTTCTCGGAAAACTGATCGGGATAAACGCTCCCGTTTCCGATCTTTCCCAGGCAATCCCTATCCTTGTTCTCGACACAGCGGCTGCCTTTGCGGTCGTTCTCCTTGCCGATTTTCTGTTTTTCCGCGCAAACATGGAGAAATGGACGAAACCTTCGTTTTCACCGGAATCCCTGCGGATCAACTTCGCCGTTCTGGTACTGCCCGCCGAGCTTCTCCGGTTTCTTCTTTGCATGATTTCCACCAAGCCCGGTTCCCTGTTCGGATACCGCTTTTTTGACGGTTTCTTCACGTTCCTTCCGAGTTTTCTGCACGATCAGCTGTATCTGACCCCACACAACCGTCTGGAAAGCATCCGCACAAACGGCTTTTCCTCCGGCGATACGCTGACGTTTTTCCTGTATTATCTCGGTTATTTTCTCGTCACCTGCGCTGCCCTGTATTTTCTTTTCCGGCATCTCTGGCGAAAGCAGGAGCATCAGCGAGCACACTATGAGCAGAACAAGCTGCACATGGATTCCGAAGGTGTATCACTGTCCCGCATTCGGAACGAGCAGGAATTCTACTACCAGACACAGGTAAACTGGGAAGAACGGCTGACCTTCGGCGCAGTATCTCTCGGGGTACAGGTTGCGGCGTATATACTTGCAAGCCTGTTCTTTTCCGTCCTTCTCGGAATGCTTCCCATGGCTGCCCAATATCCGCTGCGGGCAGTCCTTTATGCCGTCCTCCCCCTGGTCTGGATGAAAACATATCTCAATTCCGTCATTCCGCGCCTGTATTCTCTCGCGGACAACAGTTCTCTCTGGCACAAAAAAGCGTTCTCCCTGATGCTGCCCGGCGAAATCGTGCGGTTTATATTGGGACTTCTCCCCTCTCCGCTTCTCCGCTACGGTACGGTCACATCGCCCATCACCGCGCTCCTGTACGAACTGCTGTACATCCTTCCCGCCGGAAAATATGAGCAGATTCTCGTAAACAATACCCCCGGAATCCCGGATATCGCAGTCTTTCTGCTGATTTACCTCTCCGGATTCGCCCTCCAGGAATATCTCCTCCTCCGTATGTTCCGCAAATGTCTCACGCGGCACATCCGCGAATTGCAGGCAGAACAAAAGGAAACCGAAACAAATTCTTATTAAAATCAGCACCCCGCGGGGTGCTGATTTTTACCTTTTCTCTTCACTCTTCTCTTTTCTCTTTTCACTCTTCTTCAATACTTTTTCATACGGCATCAGCATTCCTTCGGTCATCTTATTCCCCATTTTCGCCTTGATCTTCGGGTTCGAGATCATCGCGCCGACGCCCTTCATCATCAGAATCCGCCCGATTTCCTTCTGCGGGAAGTCGTACATTCCGTGTTCCTTGTAGAATTCGTGGTCGGCTTTCATCATCCCCTGCATGACCCAGATCAGGTCGCGGAAAATCTTCATCCCGCCCACGCCGAGGAACATCTGCGGCAGAACAATCTTTTCATCCAGCGCGTACACCAGCGTATCCGCCAGTTCCGCGATTCCGTCCGCGTTCACGGCGATTCCGGCGAGGAAATTCTGTCCCACATCCGCGCGGCCTTCGATGACCGTCCGCAGATTCGGCTCGTTCGCAAGGTCGCCGTTCACCAGATAACCGACCGGCATTCCGATGGTCACGGTACGGTGACCGTTGCAGAACTGACGGTCGTCGAACATCTTCATCCGCGCGCCCATCGAGTGATCCTTCACCGTAAAGGCATACACAATCGCGTCGGCGGTCTGGATTTCGTTCCGCAGGAATTCGTCGAATCCGTCCTTATAGATACACCTGCCGTCCGCCGCGCATCCGAAACAGCCGAGGCATCCGCCGGAGAACGGATACTCCATCACGTTGACCACGCGGGTC
The DNA here is from genome assembly GCA_015065295.1 of Oscillospiraceae bacterium. Classification (GTDB taxonomy): domain Bacteria; phylum Bacillota; class Clostridia; order Oscillospirales; family CAG-272; genus UMGS1696. Next base: position 2,988 of record SVQN01000030.1, on the reverse strand, counting down.
GCATACGGACAGCGTGCGCGGAAATCCTCGATCATCGCGGCGAGGTTCCCGTCGGATTCTTCCATATTCGCCACGATCACGATTTCTCTGCCTTCCGTTTTCGGAATATTCGCAAAAACCCGCGTGTACGGAGGGATTTCCACATGGGCACATGGCATGGTGATATCGGAATACCCGTTCTTTTCGCGCCAGAGGACGAGGTTCCAGAAGTCAATCGCTTCCTTCTGCCCCTTCGCCTTGGTCAGATCATCCATATCCGCCGACAGACCGCCGAGGTAGCGCAGTCCCATGTCCGCACAGTTTTCACGGATGAAATTGTGCGCGGTGGTGTCGTAGAAATGCTTGGAGGTCGAAATCTGCGCGGCGCACTTGCCGGACAGATCAATGCCGGATTCCTTCATCAATTCGATGAACCGGTGAAGCTGGCTCGGTACAAGGAAGGTGTAGACGGGATAGCAGAACAGAAGCAGGTCGGCTTTCCCGATGGTTTCAAGCGCGGCGGTCATGTCGCGTTCGTAGGAACGGATTTTCTGCCCGACATGGAGGGTCGCAAATTCACAGTCGGGGAAATTTTTCGCAATATACCGGACAGTCTGGAAAGTGATGCTGTTCTTCCCCTTCGGACTTCCGGAAATGATACAGATTCGCATGATAATTTTCCTTTTTTCGTATTACAGCAGCTTTTCCAAAGCCGCAAGATCGTCGTCGGTGGTGGACCAGCTTGCCGCAAAACGGACAACCGAGCGGTCTTCGCCGTACGGTTCCCACCACGTCATGACGACGTGTTTTTTCAGTTCTTCGTATTTTTCGTTGGTCAGAATCACAAACTGCTGATTCGTCGGGGAATCCATGAAGAATTCGTACCCCTTCTCCGCAAACATCCGCTTCAGCTTTTCCGACATATCAATCGCATGGCGGCCGATTTCAAAATACAGGTTGTCCGTGAACAGCGCGTCAAACTGTACGCCGAGCAGACGTCCCTTCGCCAGAAGCGCGCCGTGCTGCTTGGTGATCGTGAAAAAGTGACGCGGCGCGTTGTTTTTCGTGAAGACGACCGCTTCCCCGCAGAGTGCGCCGACCTTTGTCCCGCCGATGTAGAATACGTCGCACAGCCGCGCGATATCCGGCAGGGTGAGGTCGGTCTGGTAGCTCATCAGTCCGTAGCCGAGCCGCGCACCGTCGAGGAACAGCGGCAGTTCATACTGACGGCAGACCTCCGCAAGGGCGGTCAGTTCGGCTTTGGTGTAGAGCGTCCCGTATTCGGTCGGATGGGAAATATAGACCATGCCCGGGAAAACCATATGTTCGTAAGCCTCGTCGCCGTAGAATCCGCGCAGGTAATCCGCCAGCACGTCCGCCTGAATCTTGCCGTTTTCCTGCGGCAGTTCGAGAACTTTGTGACCGGTATATTCGACCGCACCGGCTTCGTGCAGGCTGACGTGACCGGTTTTCGCGGCGACAACGCCTTCGTAATCCCGCAGAAGCGCGGCGATCACCGTAGAGTTGGTCTGGGTTCCGCCGACAAGGAAGTGAACGTCGGCATCGGGACATTCACAGGCTTCGCGGATTTTCCGGCGTGCGCTTTCGCAGTACGGATCGGTACCGTAGCCGGAGAGGGGTTCGAGATTGGTTTCGATGAGACGGCGCAGAACGGTCGGGTGTGCGCCGGTGGTATAGTCGCTTTCAAATGAGATCATGATGGAATTCCTTCTTTCATTCTATTGGTTCATCCCGCAGGAACCAACGCATTTTTGTCGGTGAAATCGAAGCGGGTGATTGTATTCGCAAGACCGTTGTACATCAGGAAAACCTCACTGGTGTACTTGTCAATATAGAGTTCCCATATAATCGGAACCACATAAAACCGGTCGGTTTCGCAGAGAATGTCATCCACACTCAGCGTGCTGATGAGCCAGCGGTCCCAGTCCTGTCCGTAAGGCTCTTCCGGCTTTTCGTACAGCGGTACAAATTCGGTTTCGTAAAGGGCTTTGTAGGAAACGATCAGCTGTTCGTACAGGAATTCAATCGTCTGTTCGGAAGTTTTTGCAGCGGCAGTGTCCGGATATTTCCCGATCATGACATGATCGGCATTGTACATCATGTGCGGTCTGGGACTTATCTTCAGGCTTTTTTCCTGACGTTCCGCATCGTTATAGTAATAATATTCCGCGCCGAGCAGTTCCGCAAGAACATCGGCGGGAAGATATTCATCCTCCGATACGGGAGCTTCCCCGAGTGCCTCACAGACATACTCTACGGGAAGCATCGGCACACCGTCCTGCATATAAACACTTGTACAGTCGGTAATCGAACCGTTGATAAACAGGGGCATATAGTTCTCCGGCATGGGCAGCCATTCGACCCCGTCCGTCCACGGAAAAATAGCGGTTGCTTCCCCGAGGAAATCCTCGTGCATGAAGCCGTCAAGGGTCACCGGTTCAATTTCCGCAATTTCGGTTTCCGGAAGAACGGGTTCTTCTTCGATTTTCGCGTTTCTCCCCGGAAAACCGGCGGTTCCGTGGAGGTGGTAAAACATCATCGCGGACATAATACCGCAGGTCACGCGGATAACAGTGCTGGTCATAGAAATTCTCCTTTCCGATTCATAATAGATTCAGTTTTCTTTCATTCCATCAAGGTACGCCTTGATTTTCTTCATATCTCGCAGCATATCCTCTTTTTTGGACGCATCGCGCAGGAGTGCCGCCGGATGGTACACCGCCGTCATGGCGAAACTTCCCTTCACGACGATCTGCCCGTGTTCCTTGGTAATCTTATAATCCGGATGAATCAGCCGCGCCGCCGCGATTCGTCCGAGGCAGACGATCACCTTCGGGCGGATGAGCTTCACCTGATTCCGCAGATGCCCGATGCAGGCGTCTCCTTCCTCCGGCAGCGGGTCGCGGTTGTTCGGCGGACGGCATTTCAGGATATTCGCAATATACACGTCGTCCCGCTCGATCCCCACGGCAGTCAGATATTTATCAA
>SVQN01000115.1 GCA_015065295.1 Oscillospiraceae bacterium | reverse complement strand
CCGAAATCTTCTTGAAGTCTTCGTTTTCCTCCGTCTTTTCGTCCCACAGCTCCCCGACCAGTTCGTCGAGGATATCTTCCATCGTGATGACCCCGTAGGTTCCGCCGTATTCGTCCAGAACCACCGCGAGATGCGCTTTCTTTTTCTGGAGTTCGCGCAGAACAAGGTCGATCTTGACTTCCTTGATGACGAAAATCGGGGGAGTCATGATGTCGCGGATGTCCGCGTCGGTAACACCGGTGCTGGTGTAGAAATCCTTGTGATTCAGCACGCCGACAATGTTGTCGATGCTGTCGTCATACACCGGAATACGCGAGAATTTGGATTCCTCGAAAACCCGGGCAATCTCTTCCTTTGTGTCCGTCAGTGCGACCGCCGCGAGATCGAGACGGTGCGTCAGGATGTCCTTCGCTTCGAGATCGCCGAATTCGATGGCATTTTTCAGAAGTTCGCCTTCCGTTTCGTTGATGCTGCCGTCCTGCTGGACTTCTTCCACGAGCATCAGCAGTTCTTCCTGCGACATTTTTGTGTCACTGTTCAGATTGAACAGCTTTGCCAGCAGCTTTTTCCACTGCGCGAACAGGAAGTTGAACGGGGTCAGCACGATCAGCAGGAAGTTAATGATCGGTGCGGAGAACATCGCAAATTTTTCGGGACATTCCTTGGCGATGCTTTTCGGCGAGATTTCACCGAAGATCAGGACGACCACCGTAATGACCGCCGTCGAGACGCTTGCGCCCATGTCGCCGAGAAGATCGAGGAAGAGCAGGGTGCTGATCGAGGACATCGCAATGTTCACGATATTGTTTCCGATCAGGATCGTCGAGAGAAGGTTGTCGTACTTTTCGGAAAGTGCGAGGGTCAGAGCCGCGCGTTTGTTTCCTTTTTCAATGAGAGTTTTGAGGCGGGTTTTGTTCAGGGATAAGAAAGCGGTTTCGGTTGCCGAGAAATAGGCGGACATCATTACCAAAACCACGATAACGATGGTCTGAGTTATATGCTGACTTGTCATCGGCGTTTGTCCTCCATATCGTTATCACTGTCGTCGCTGTCCATGGATAATCCTCCGTAATAAGTTTGTGCGGCTGAAAACGCAGCACATTTATATTATTATAATTTGCACGGTGAACAAAGTCAAGGGATTTGCATAAATGTTTATGATATATTCATTTTTGCTTCATACACACACAGGCGGCTGTGGATAGAAAAAACAAAACAGGAAGATGCGCGATGCACCTTCCTGTTGAAGTTGTTATTTGTCGTCGTCGCTGTCGGAATTGTCGCCGGTGTCACCGCTGTCGTCACCGGAGTCGGAATCGCGGAGATCGTCCTTCGGCTGCATCGGGAATGCGAACGGGAAGGGTTCTGCGTCACGATTCTGAGGATTGCGGCGGTTTTCCGCTTCCTTTTCTTTGGCGCGTTCTTCTTCACGCTGCTTTTCGAGTTCGGCGATCCGGCGTGCGTGCGCTTCGTTTTCCTCGCGGCTGCGGCGGCGTTTTTCGGCAACCATCGCTTCGAGGTCTTCGAGCGTGATATCCGGTTCGCTCATCGCACGGACGAACTGTTCTTCTTCCATGATCTCGTTCTTGATGAGGTAGGAAGCCACGAAATGCAGCTTTTCCATGTTTTCTTCAAGAATCCTCTTCGCATCGTCGTACGCCTTCAGAACGATTTCCTTGACTTCCGCGTCAATGATCGAGGCGGTTTCTTCGGAATAGTTCTTCGTCTGGTTGAAGTCGCGTCCGAGGAAGACTTCGTCGGAGGACGATTCGCTGCCGTACAGGATCGGACCGAGCTTGTCGGACATACCGTACTTCGTTACCATGTGGCGGGCGATGGTGGACGCACGCTGAATGTCGTTCGAAGCACCGGTGGAAATGTCGCCGAGAATGAGCTGTTCGGCAACGCGGCCGCCGAGAAGGGTCACGATTTCGCTTTCCATCATGCCGCGGGACATATAGGACTTATCTTCCTTCGGGAACGAGAGCGTATAGCCGCCCGCGCGTCCGCTGGGGATGATCGAAATCTGGTGTACCGGTTCGTCAGGCTGACGTACCCATGTGGTGATCGCATGACCGGCTTCGTGGTACGCGGTGAGCTTCTTTTCGGCTTCGCTGATGACGCGGGACTTCTTCGCGGGGCCGACGATGACCTTAATCATCGCTTCCTCGAGGTCGGTCATGCCGATGAGGTGCTTGCCTTTGCGGGCTGCGAGAAGAGCCGCTTCATTGAGGAGGTTCGCCAGTTCCGCACCGGTGAAGCCGACCGTGGTCTTCGCAATGACGGAGAGGTCAACGTCCGCTTCAAACGGCTTGTTCTTGGAATGAACCTTCAGAATGTCTTCACGTCCCTTGACGTCGGGCGCGTTCATCGTGATCTGACGGTCAAAGCGTCCCGGACGGAGAAGCGCGGGGTCAAGAATGTCGGGACGGTTGGTCGCTGCCATGACGATGATGCCTTCGCTGGAACCGAAGCCGTCCATTTCAACGAGGATCTGGTTCAGCGTCTGTTCGCGTTCGTCGTGACCGCCGCCGAGACCTGCGCCTCTGTGACGGCCGACCGCGTCGATTTCGTCGATAAAGATGATCGCCGCCGGATTTTTCTTCGCAGTGTCAAACAGGTCGCGCACACGGGATGCACCGACACCGACGTACATTTCGACGAAGTCGGAACCGGAAATGGAGTAGAAGGGAACGCCCGCTTCGCCTGCAACCGCCTTGGCGATGAGGGTCTTACCGGTACCGGGCGGGCCTACAAGGAGAACACCGTGCGGGATTTTGGCACCCAGCTTGGTGAAATATTCGGGGTTGCGGAGGAATTCGACGATTTCTTCGAGTTCCGCCTTTTCTTCATCCGCACCGGCAACGTCCTTGAAGTAAACCTTCGCCTTGTCTGCGGTGACGAGCTTTGCCTTTGCGCGTCCGACGGAGTTGATCTTGGAACCCTTGCCGCCGGTCGCCTGATTCATCACGAACATCCACATGGCAATCAGGAGGACAATCACGATGACGTAGGGGATGAGCGATACCCACCACGGAATGTTGTACGGCGGCGGATAGTCATACGCGGAAATGATGCCGTTTTCGTGCTGAACCTCGATGAGTTCGCCGAGATCGTTGATGAAGAGGTTGATGTCCCTCAGTTTGTACGTTACGAATCCTTCGCCTTCGGTACCGTCGGGCAGGGCAGCACGCACGATCATGGAAAGATTGTTTTCTTCATCGACCTCAAACTGCTTGACGCGTTCGTTCTTGAACAGGTCAACGACCTCGCTGTAGATGAGCGTATCCTCGGGAATGGTTCCCCAGAGCGATGCCGTGGCGATCAGAATGATGCCGATGAGAACGATGTAGAAAATAGCTATTTTAAAGCCGTTCTTCATTAGCCAGTCCTTTCTTTGCGGGAAAATGTATATGAGTAATGACTAATAACTAATGGTGAATGACTGTACCTTGTCGTCTGTCAGCGAACAGACGGGAAATTTGTCATAGTCATTCACCTTTCACCATTAGTCCTTAGCCTTTTGTGTAAACTTCGGGCTTCAGAATACCGACGAAGGGGAGTGCGCGGTACTGTTCGGCGTAGTCGAGACCGTAGCCGACAACGAATTCGTCCGGGATCACGCGACCGAAATAGTCCGGCTTGAAGTCACGGCAGTCTTCGTGACGGCGGTCGGGCTTGTCGAGCAGAGTGCAGGTTTTGACCGAGCGTGCGCCGCCCAGAGTGAGATAGTTGACGAGGTAGGAGAGGGTGCGCCCGCTGTCGATGATGTCTTCGATGATGATGATGTTGCATTCGGAAAGGTCCTTGCGGTGCAGGTCGAGCAGGATGTTGATGCGTCCGCTCGAGGTGGTACCGTCCTTGTAGGAGGAAACCTTCATAAAGTCGATCTCAACCGGAAGGGTGACTTTTTTCATGAGATCGCCCATGAAGACCACGCTTCCCTTGAGAATGCAGAGAAGGAGCAGACGGCCTTCGGCATTTTGGTAGTCCCGGTCGATCTCGGCGGCGATGCGTGTGGTGATCGCGTCGATTTCTTCCTGAGAAACGAGAATTTCCTTGATGTTGTCGGTCAGAGCAGATGTGTATGCCATTTGTAAGTCCTCCAGTGTATTTTCTGATTAAACCGTCTTTTTTTCGCAGACCGTCACGGTCAGACCGCATTCGCCGTTTACGGCAAGTGTACCGTCCCTCGGAGGGAAGTGCGGAATCCAGAGAATGTCGCCGTCACCGCCGCAGATCAGCGGGATCAGGGATTTTTCCTCTGCCGTGAACTTTTTGTCGATGAACAGCTGTTTGACTTTCCGCGTCATTCCTCCGAACCGGCAGGTATCTCCCGGCCGGCGGTAGCGTATATAGAGTACATTCTTTATTTTATCAAAACAGAACGTCCTGCATATAAATAATTTGTAAATATTTTCATCTTTCTGTGGGATATTTGCGTGACCGTCCGGTGAAAATTTGATGATATACCGTTCGTTCTCGAAAATATCGCCGTCGTCCGGGTAGGTGAAGACGATTCCGCCGCTTTTTTCGACCGGGAGGAAGGCATTTTCCTCTTCCAGAATACGAACCGTATGACGGTCGGTGCGGAAACACAGACGGCCGGGAAGGGAATACGAAGTTTCCGGAACATCGGAAGCCGCGAGCCGCAGCATTTCCCGGATGTGGATTTCTTCCGGCGAAGCCCCGGCGTTCCGGCTGCCGCACAATCGGATCAGAACCCGGGAAGCAATCGCGGGATGCAGGGAATTCAGGACGGCACGATCCACAGAAACTGCACCGTCCGGAACGTACTGTCGGGCGGTCTGTTCCAGAAAATCGCTGTCCTGCCGGAGAAGGGACGTCATACGGAGAACGGCTTTCTGCGGATGCTCCGTGATTTCCTCCATCGGCGGGATCAGTCGATGCCGTATGAAATTGCGCGTATAATCGGTGTCGGCATTGGTCGCGTCGGTCACATAGGGAATGCGGTTGTCCGCACACCACCGGCGGATGTCCGCACCGGAATCGGCAATCAGCGGACGCAGAAACCGGCCGTCCCGCAGGGGATCAATGCCGCACAGTCCGCGGAGTCCGCTTCCGCGAAGGAGATGGAACAGAACCGTTTCGAGCTGATCGTCGGCATTGTGCGCCGTAGCGATGAGTGCGCCGCCGTGCTGAGCGGAGAGTTCGTCAAAAAACGTGTAGCGTACCTCGCGCGCGGTTTCCTCCAGTCCCCGTCCCGTCTGACGGGCAAGCTCCGGAACGTTTTCGCGCCGGACAGCCAGCGGAATTCCGAGCGTTTCGCAGGTTTCGCGGCAGAACGCTTCGTCCCGGTCGGCGTCGTCCCCGCGGATGCCGTGATTGACGTGCGCCGCGAGAAGCCGGACGTTATTCTCCGCACA
>SVQN01000029.1 GCA_015065295.1 Oscillospiraceae bacterium | reverse complement strand
CGAAGAAGACCTGCGGAAAGCCAATGTGACCGCAAAGGACACCGTCATCGGAATCGCGTCGTCCGGACGTACCCCGTATGTGATCGGTGCGCTCGATTATGCGAAATCCGTCGGCTGCACGACCGCCTCCCTTGCCAATGTGAAGAACGCCGTGATCTCCGCGCACGCGGACATTCCGATCGAAGCGGTCACGGGGCCGGAAGCGGTCACGGGTTCGACCCGCATGAAGGCGGGAAGCGCGCAGAAAATGATCCTCAATATGATTTCGACGACGACGTTCATCCTTCTCGGGAAGGTGTACGGCAACCTCATGATCGACGTTCAGCCGACCAACGAAAAGCTGGTCATCCGCGCGGAACGGATCATCCGGGAAGCGGTCGGATGCGGCGAAGAGGAAGCGGCGGTTCTCCTGCAGAATTCCGGCAAACGTGTCAAGCACGCGGTCGTCATGGGACTTCTCGGTGTCAGCGCGGATGAAGCCGACCGTCTGCTGAAAGAAAACAGCGGCAGAATCCGCGAGGTACTGAAAAGCCATGAATACCACTTATAATAAGGAAGAAAACATCGTCATCGGCGTGGATGCGGGCGGAACGAAAACCCGTGCGGCGGCGTTTGACATCAACGCAAACGGACAGATGATCGCGGAAGCATTCGCCGGATGCGGGAATGTGGTGCTGTCCTACGACAACGCGAAAGCCGCTATTGTTTCGGCAATCCGCGAAGTATGGCGTGATTCCTGCGCGTACATTGCGGTCGGCGCGGCGGGAGCGTCTTCCGGCGAACTTTCGGAACATTTAGCGGCGGAACTAACCGCAGAATTCGGCGTAAAAACCGACGTCATGAGCGACGCGGAACTTGCGCTGAACGCCGCATTCGGTCCCACGGCGGACGGTATGCTCGTCATTTCCGGTACCGGATCGGTCGTATTCCTGCGGCAGAACGGCGTTCTCACCCGCGCGGGCGGATGGGGTCATCTCCTCGGCGACGGCGGCAGCGCGTACTTCACGGGAATGACCGCTCTTCATACGATCACGAACCTGCGCGACCGGAACGAACCGGACGAAATCCTCGAACGCGCCGTTTTCGATGAACTCGGCATTGACGGAATTTCCGGACTGGTGAAATACGTCTACGCCCCGGAGCGCACCAAAGCGGATTTTGCGAACATCGCGCCGGTGATTGACAAACTTGCAGAAGACGGACATCCGACGGCGGCGGACATCCTGTGGAAAAGTGCGGATGTTCTTTCCGATGATGCGGCGACCGCGATCCGCCGAACCAGAAGATCCGCCGTCGAAATTGCGCTGACCGGCGGACATATCACACATTCGGACACTCTCCGGCTGAATTTTGAACAGACTCTGCGGCTCAAGGTCAGCGAAATCTGTAAAGTGACCTTCCGCACCGACGAACCCGATCCGGCGTTTGCCGCTTACCGGCTGTACATGAATACATAAAAAGGAGGAACGACCATGGCAGAAAAACGGATTTATCTTACGAACAACCTCATTTTATCGGATACCGGACACATCAGCGACTTCAACAAAACGATATGGCACGTTCTGGACGGTCTCGGAACGCAGTACAGCTGTGCTTCCGTCGCAGTCGGACGCGGAGACGAGGTTCTGCTGAAATTCTGCGCGGGCAACCGGCAGGATTATTCCGGCGAAATTTTCCGGAATCCCGACCCGAAGCCGGTCGATTTCGATACCCTCTACGACATGGCATCCGTCTCCAAGATGATGTCCACGACGATGGTCGCTCTCCGGATGATGGAGGACGGTAAATTCTCGCTTTACGATTCGCTGTGGCGGTATTTTGACAACTGCGGCAATTTCCGCGATGTTGAGATCCGCCATCTGATGACCCATTCGTCCGGCATTTCGCCGCATCTGCCGCTGTACTCGATGGGCATCACCCCGGACGATTCCGTCCGCGCGATTCTTGACAGCAAACCGGTGTGCGGCATCGGCGAAAAGGTCAACTACAGCTGCATGGGCTACATCGTTCTGCAGACCATTCTCGAAAAAATCGCGGACAAACCCCTGAACGAACTGGCGGACGATCTTGTTTTCCGTCCGCTCGGGATGGAAACGGCGTGTTACTGCCCGCAATCGGACAACGTCGCGGCGACGGAATATTCTCCGCACAACCACTACTACATCTGCGGACACGTTCACGACGAAAACGCGCATTTCCGGGGCGGCGTATCCGGCAACGCGGGCGTTTTCGCGTCCCTCGGCGACTGCATCAAGTTCGCGGCCATGCTGTCCGGACGCGGCACATCGGACGGAACCGTCTACCTCGGACGGCACACGTTCGACCTTGCGACAACCAATTACACAAAACACCTCGGCGAATCGCGCGGACTCGGCTTTGCCATCCACGGCGGCGAGCTGTCCGCGTCAGGCGAACTGATGTCCCCCGATTCCTACGGACACAACGGCTACACCGGCACGTCGATCTATGTGGACGGCAGAACCGGCATTTACATCATCCTTCTGACCAACTCCGTCCACTACGGCCGTGACAACCGCGCCCCGTTCTTCCGCGCACGACGGATTTTCCACAATATCGCCCTCGCGGAAGCAGATCGGATTATCTGAGGGAATTTCTCGGGGAAAAACTTTTTTGAAAAAAAGTTTTTCCCCGAACCCCTTTTCAAAAAACTTTAAACAAATATACAGGCCAGGTTTTGTGCAAATTTTCGTAATGGAGGTTCGAGTATGAGAAAAAAAGTAAAGTGCGGTGCGGAAGTACTGGAAGGTTTTACGGAAAAAAAGTCTGTTCGGGTGGGATTGATTACAAATCCTACGGCAATTACGGCTGAACTGCGGCCGACGTATGATATATTGATGGAAAAATTCACGCTCGCCGCGATGTTTTCGCCGGAACATGGTGTCCGCGGAGACGCACAGGCGGGGTTGGAAATCACGGAATATGTGGACGCTGTGACCGGAATCACGGTTTACAGTACCTTCGGACGAGGAAAACCGGCAGCGTTTGACGCAATGCGGACGCTGGACTGCATTTTCTTCGACATTGCGGACATCGGTTCGCGCTATTACACCTACCAGTACACCATGACGGAAGCGATGGAAGTCTGCGCGGCGGCAAGCATTCCGTTTGTCGTTCTCGACCGTCCGCCGGTGATCGGCTGCTTTGCCGAGGGGAATATTCTCGATGTACACTATTCGTCATTCGTCGGCAAATATGCGACGGCGGCGCGCACCGGTCTGACGATCGGCGAATTTGCAAAGTATATCAACGCGACGGAGAATCTCGGCTGTGACCTGACCGTGGTTCCCTGTGAAAATGTCCGCCGTACGATGTATTTCGACGAAACGGGACTGCCGTTCGTGATGCCGTCGCCGAACATTCCGACCGTGAACACCGCGCTCGTGTACGTCGGGACGTGCCTGTTCGAGGGGACAAATCTCTCGGAAGGACGCGGGACAACCAAACCGTTCGAGCTGTTCGGCGCACCGTGGATGCGATGCCGGGATGTCATCGAAAAAATGGACAGGCAGGACGGCTGTCTGCTGCGTGAAACGTACTTTACACCGCAGTTTTCCAAGCACGCAGGCGAACTCTGCGCGGGCATCCAGCTTCATGTGACCGACCGGACGGCATTCCGCCCGTTTGAGGTGGGCGTACGTCTGGTTCACACGATCCGGGAACTGCATCCGGAGTTTGAATACCGGAATTTTATAAAAAATCTGTTCGGATCGGATGCGATCTGCGCGGACAATTTCGACTGCGAACGGTATCTTACCGGGCTGGAAAAACCGCTTGCGGAATATAGAAAAAAGATTGAGGACTATGCACTGTATGAGTAAACGAAAAAAAATCATCCTCACCGTTCTTTTGGAAGGAATGTCTCTGGCCGTACTCGCGGCAGTACCGTGCCTAATTGATAAAGGAAGTTTTCTAACTCTTGTCCTACTTCCGTTGTCCGGATTTCTCGGATATTATGCGGAACGTCCTTTCCGAAGTCCCATCGAATGGGGACTGGCAATTCCGCTGTTCGCTCTTGCTGTATTTTTCCCGTTATTATACCCAGGCAGTTCGATGTGGTGGTTTGATATGTCACTGATCGATGTCTTTATCGCTGTTTTCTTCGCCCTGCTGATTCTTGCAGGATGGATGCTCGGGTGGCTCCCATGGGAAATTGCCAAACGGGTTCCTACAGAATCCAAAAGCGCACGGCTCGAACGCCGTGTCCGGTTGTCCATTGGTCTGGCGATCGTTCTGATTTTGCTGTTCGGTCTCTGGAACCTATTTTTCGGCAATCCCGTTACGGCGATGATCGCGGGAAACGATATGCGGGACTGGATTTCTGCGGAAGCGGATAATGGTACAGTATACGAAATCCGAGGGAATCTTCTGCCGCGCTACGACGGCTGGGGAATGGCGTATTGCTTTGACCTTGCCATACCCGCAGAACACAGCCGTGCGGAACTGCGATGGAAAAACGGTGAAATCCGGCTGACCGACGGCGGATGGTAATAAAAGCATTCTGGGGAACCTCATCAAAGGTTCCCCAGAATTTTATTCCATTCACCAATATTTCCGGTCAAGCGCACGCATCTGCACGGCTTCCATCAGGTTGTGCTTCTGAATCCGGCCGCCGATGACTCCGTCCTCCGGGGTTTCGCCCGGCTTGTATTCGAGATCGCGCAGCGTACGCGCCACCCGCAGAATCCGGTCGTACGCTCTGGCGGACAGGTTGATTTTCGCAAACACGTTCTCCATAACCCGCTGACAGTCCTCATCCAGCGCGCAGAACGCCCGCAGTTCGTCCGTCTGCATGGCGGCGTTGTTCTTGACCGCATAATCCTTGTACCCGGCTTCGCGGAAACGCCGCTGAGACAGCTCACGTGCCGCTTCCACCCGTTCGCGGACAGCGGCAGACGGTTCGGCGGGCTGCATCTCCGCCAGTTCCGCAAACGACAACTCGGGCATTTCGATCTGGATGTCGATCCGGTCAAGCATCGGGCCGCTGATTTTTGAGAGATACTTGTGGATATCCTCCTTTTTGCAGGTACAGGTGCCGTTCCGGGAGCCGTAATAGCCGCACCGGCAGGGGTTCATGGCGCAGACAAGCATGAATGACGACGGATATGTGACCCGTCCGGCGGCGCGGGTGATCGTAACCACCTGATCCTCAATCGGCTGACGGAGTGCCTCAAGGGAATCCTTCCGGAATTCCGGAAATTCGTCAAGGAAAAGAACGCCGTTATGGGCAAGCGAAATCTCACCGGGAGACGGAACTTTTCCGCCGCCGACCAGTGCCGCCGTACTGAGCGAATGATGCGGCGAGCGGAACGGACGGCGGAGAATGAACGGTATTTCCTCGTTCAGCATTCCGGCGCAGGAGTAGATTTTGGTCGCTTCGAGGGCTTCTTCGTAGCTCATGCGCGGAAGAATGGTCGGCAGGCGTTTGGCAAGCATGGATTTTCCCGAACCGGGCGGGCCGATGAGCAGGATATTATGTCCCCCGGCAGCGGCGGTTTCCATGGCGCGTTTGGCGCGGAACTGTCCTTTGACCTGCGAAAAATCCTCGGCGGTACGGAGATGTTCCAGCTGTTCGTACGGATTGCAGGAAGCAGGCTCCAGCGGTACGCGGCCGTTCAGATGTCCGAGCAGGGACGAGATATCCGGCACACCGTAGATGTACACATCCTCCCGGTACGCAACGGACGCTTCGCGCAGATTCCCGGCGGGTACGAAAATGTGATGCCGTCCGGCATTGATGGCGGCGATGGTCATTCCGAGTACCCCGCGCACCGGACGAATCTCCCCGGAGAACGAAATTTCCCCGAGAAAGCACATATCCCCGAGATCGCCGCGCAGGAATCCGCACCCCTGATAAACCGCGACCAGAATCGCCAGATCCATCGCGGTTCCCTCTTTTTTCAGATCGGCGGGCGCAAGGTTGATCGAAATCTCCGACGGCGGCAGCGGCAGTCCGCTGTTTTCGGAACCGGCAAAAATCCGTTTTTCGGATTCCCGGACCGCCGCGTCCGGCAGACCGACGATTTCAAAATCCGGCAGACCGCGCTTGACAAGGCATTCCACGGAAACCTCGTACCCGTCGGCACCGAGCGTTGCGGCGGTATGAGTGACTGAGAGCATACTGTTCTCCCCATATTCAAAAAAATTCTGTTGACATTATTGTAACATATTCCGTCTCCGTTTGCAAGAAAACGTGTGATTTTATGGAAATTTCGCCGAAAGTATGCTATAATGAAACCAACCATTGAACGAATCTGCAAAGGAGATTTTCTTATGACAAAACTCATGACCCCCGCCGAACGCGCGGTCTGTGCGCTCACTCTCGGTCAGCCCGACGAAATCCCCACGTTTGAACTGGAATTCCAGCTTTCCGAAGAATTTTTCGGGTATCCGCTGTCCGACCCGCGCTTCTCCGACAAAATTTTCCCGACGCTGTCCCCGAAGGAAGTCGAAAAAGCAGCGTACGACCTCGCGGACAAGTACGCCCGTGTCTACGGCACCGCAACCGCTTACGACATCGGCGGTGCGGCACTGTCCGGTGATCCCGAAAAGGACGCGCGTCCCGGTCTCGACTACGCGATCATTCCCGTCTACAACCCGTGGTGGGGCGACGTGAAGCACCCTGTGACCGCTGCGTTCCGGAAGCGTCTGCGCGAACATTTCGGCAATACGAGACTGTTCGGCGGTCACGGTGACGGCACCTTCTCAATCCCGTCCGGTTCGGATATGTACGGCTTTGCCTACCGCATCGCGGACGAACCGGAAGAAGTCCTCGCTCAGGCGGAACGGATGGCGCAGAACGCAATCGAAGCAAACAAGCGTCAGCATGAAGCCGGGCTGGACGTTGCCCTTCTCTGTGCGGACTACTGCTACAACTCCGGTCCGTTCCTCTCCCCTGCCATGTTCGACGAATATATCACGCCGTTCCTCACAAAAATCTGCAAAGCCGGGCGCGAAGACGGTATGTACATGATTAAGCACACGGACGGCAATATCATGCCCATCCTCGATTCCCTCGTGGCTGCCGGCCCGCACGCGCTCCATTCCATCGACCCGATGGCGGGTGTGGACATCCGCGAAGTCAAGCGTCTGTACGGCGACCGCGTCGCGCTCTGCGGAAACGTCCACTGTGCCGCGCTCCAGACCGGTACCGACGAAGAAGTCCGCGAAAGTGCCGAATACTGCCTGAAATACGGCGGCGAAGGCGGCGGCTACATCTTTGCGACCAGCAACGTTCCCTTCAAGGGGATGCCTCCGGAACGCTACGACATGATCCTGAACATCTGGAAGGAACACCGCAAATACTGAACGTCATAATCACCAAACGAAATGCACAAATCTTGTTCATTTGCACTATTGACTTTATAGCATGGTTGTGGTAAGATATGTATACTTTAGTGCAATAAAGTACTACAGAAAATTATGTAAAAAACACCGCAAAATGCGGTCTTGGAGGCTCTTTATGAAGAAGATTCTTTCTGCTATCATGGCAATCGCTATGATCTGCACCCTTTCCGTGCTGTTCACATCCTGCGGCGGCAGCGGCGAAGAATTCGTAATCGGTATCACCTACTTCGAACCGATGAACTACTTTGACGAAAACAACAAGCTCACCGGCTTTGAAACCGAATTTGCGGAAGCTGTCTGCAAGAAGCTCGGCCTGACCCCGAAGTTCCAGGAAATCGACTGGTCCGCTAAGGAAACCGAACTCAACTCCGGCAACATCGACTGCATCTGGAACGGCATGACCATCACTCCCGAACGTCAGGAAACCATGGGCATTTCCTCTCCTTATATGGCAAACAAGCAGGTTCTCGTTGTTAAGGCAGAAAACGTAGAAAAGTACAGCGACTCCGCGAACCTCGCAGGCGTAAGCATCTGTGCGGAAGAAGGCTCCGCAGGTGAATCCGTTATCACCACCGACGCTGCATTCTCCGGCGCAAACTACGTTTCCGTTTCCACCATGGCTACCGCTCTCATGGAAGTTGCCGCAGGCACTTCCGAAGGCTGTGTCATCGACTTCGTTACCTGCATCGGCATGATCGGTGAAGGCACCGACTACGCAGGTCTCTCCGTTGTCGAAGCATACGAATTCAGCCCTGAACAGTATGGTATCGCATTCCGCAAGGATGACACCGCAACGGTTGAAAAGTTCAACAATGCCATCGCTGAACTCATGGCAGACGGCACCATCGACGCAATTGCTGCAAAGTACAAGCTCGACGGTCAGCTCATCAAGTAAGAGAAACAAAATCGTATAGAAAAAAGTTCGAGGAAGGAAGAAATTCCTTCCTCGAATTTCCTGTTTCAGAGAAATCCCCAAGGAGATCACTATGTCATTCTCAACCGTTACTCTCGATCTGCTGGAAGCCTTCCTTCAGAACGGACTTGTCTTCGCACTCACCCTGCTCGGCGCAATTCCGCTGGGGCTGGTGATTACGTTCGGCTCCATGTCGAAGTTCAAGCCGCTCCAGTACCTCGTCAAAACCTACGTCTGGATCATCCGCGGGACACCGCTCATGCTCCAGCTGTTCGTCGTCATGTACGTCCCCGGTCTCGTGTTCGATATGCCCATGCAGAGCCGTCTCACCGCCGTCATGATCGCGTTCATCATCAATTATTCCGCGTATTTCTCCGAAATCTACCGCGGCGGCATCGAAGCGATTCCGAAGGGACAGTACGAAGCCGGACAGGTTCTCGGGATGACCAAATCGCAGATTTTCTTCAAAGTCGTGCTGTTCCAGGTCATCAAGCGCATCGTCCCGCCGATGGGCAACGAAATCATCACCCTTGTCAAGGATACATCCCTCGCACGCGTCATCGCCTACGCCGAAATCATCAAGGCGGCGGAACGCTACACCGCGATGGGGTATATCTGGCCGCTGTTCTACACCGGCGTGTTCTTCCTCGTCTTTGTCGGCGCACTCACGCTGCTGTTCGGCTGGATCGAACGCAAGCTGGATTATTATAAGGGCTGATAAGCGGAAGGGAGATAGTTATGGCAAACAATCCGATACTTGAAGTCAACAACATCCGCAAGAGCTTCGGGAACAACGAAGTTCTGCGCGGCATCAATTTTACGCTGAATCAGGGCGACGTTCTCGTCATCATCGGCTCGTCCGGCAGCGGCAAGACGACCCTGCTCCGCTGTCTGAACTTCCTCGAAGAAGCGAACGAAGGCACGATTTCCGTCGGCGGCAAGGTCATTTACGAAGCGGGCGGCGAAAAAAAGATGACGGATGCGGAAATCCGTCAGAACCGTCTGCACTTCGGTCTGGTGTTCCAGTCGTTCAACCTGTTCCCGCAGTACAACGTCCTGCGGAATATCACGCTTGCTCCGGAGATGCTCGAACTGGACAAGTTCAAGGCAGAAAAGGGCAGGAAGCCGTCGTCTGCGGACAAAAAGCGGATCACGGACGAAATCGAAATCCGCGCAAAGGAGCTTCTGAACAAGGTAGGTCTGGCGGACAAGATGGACAGCTACCCGTTCCAGCTGTCGGGCGGACAGAGTCAGCGTGTAGCGATTGCGCGTGCGCTTGCACTGGCACCGGACATCCTCTGCTTCGACGAACCGACCTCCGCGCTCGACCCGGAACTGACGGGCGAAGTGCTGAAGGTCATCCGCGAACTGAAGAACGACAATCGCACGATGATCGTCGTCACACACGAAATGGAATTCGCCAGAGGGGTTGCGGACAAGGTGATCTACATGGCGGACGGCGTGATCGAGGAACAGGGCACCCCGGAGGAAGTCTTCGGCAATCCCCAGTCCCCGAAAACCCGCGCGTTCCTGTCAAAATCGGCGATCAAGGGTTAATAAAAAATTTCAGGGAGGAACTTTTCCAATTAAGTTCCTCCCGAATTTATTTAATCCAGTAAATAGCTGGACGGACGTCCGAGCAATTCTTCGGCGCGGGCGGCATATTCTCCGAATTTCGGAGTTTGCACAACGGAGTCGAACCATTTTCTCGGAAGACCATTCTGGGAAGCCCAGTTCTGTCTCCCGCGATATTCCGGCTTCAGGCTGGCGAGAAGCTCAAGAGCAGTATTCGCCAAATGGACTAAATTGAACCACACCATCTGCTGATCTTTCTCACCGTTCGGGCGCAGGAACCACCACTTTCCCTTCTCTGCACGGATGTCTCCGAAAAGGTCATGTCGTCCGAGGCTCAGCGGAGTATTCTCCGGAATTGCCTTCCACTCCTCATACTCGTCAAAGGAACGTTCGAGCAGGTTATAGGCAATATCGTCCTCCCCCTTTCCGAAATATGCCGCCGCCAGACGGAGACCGCATCCGATGTAAAACGACAGCCATCCCTGCGGTACGGTTTCGCCGTCCTCCGCGAACGATTCGATCAAACGGCGGTATTCCGTATACTGCGCGCGCATCACATCCGGCGGCAGAACCGCCACAATATCCCGGTTCAGTGCGTGACACGCAAGCCGCAGATTGTTCATCCGGTGTTCTTCCAACGCCTTCTCATACGCCGGCTCCTCATCGTTCAGCCACTCATCCCGGACCTTTCCCCAGTATCGTTCTTCCAGTACCTCGAACCGGCAGGAATTGTATTCGTATGTACACTTTCTGAGCCAGCGATCCAGATCTTCATCCGTACATACCGCGCAGATGTCCCGCAGAACATTTCCGCGAAGGATGGGATCGTCGCACTCCGCAATGATTTTTTCGGCAGCTTCGTACAACAAAGGACGGTATTTTTCCGGATTCCGCCCCTTTCCGAAGCAAAGCTGCTGTACAATCTCTGCCGCGATCCGGTATTCCTCGGGATATTTCCGCCAGTAGGCTTCCGCAAACTGGATGCGCTGATCCCTCAAGTCCCCGCTTCCGGGGAATCCGTCGTTTTTGAGAAGCTGATCCCAGAAATATTTGAGGTCTTCCTTTTTTCCGGCGGTATCGTTTCCGAGAAGCGCGTCCACGCTGATTTTCAGATGATTGGCAATGTTCGGCAGGAGTTCGATGTCCGGGTATCCGTCGCCGCACTCCCATTTGGAGACGGACTGCGCGGAGATGGCAAGCTCTTTTGCAAGCTGTTCCTGCGTCAGCCCGCGTTCCTTCCGGTATTTCCGCAGATTCTGCGCGATGTTCAGTTTCATGATGTGTCACCTCTTCTGCATAATTTTTTCTGATTTTATTATACAATACCGCCGCCGGACACGTCAATCACCGCTCCAACGGAAAAAATCCCACGGGACGTGGGATTTTTCTTTGTTTATTCGATCTCCGCCAATGCCTTCGCACGGGCG
This sequence comes from Oscillospiraceae bacterium, assembly GCA_015065295.1. Lineage (GTDB taxonomy): Bacteria > Bacillota > Clostridia > Oscillospirales > CAG-272 > UMGS1696. The sequence continues at coordinate 21,255 of SVQN01000029.1, read as the reverse complement.
ATGTAGGGCTGGAAGCGTTCTTCTTTGCGAATGTTTTCCATTCCCTTCCAGTGGACCATCATGTGATAGATGTCCGTTTTTTCAAACAGCATATAGGCGTGTGCAACATGGAAATACTGATATATCCCGTCCGGAAGAACGATATCCCACGCATGAGCGTCGTACATCCCGTGTATCCCTTTGATCCCGCCGAACAGTTCGGGATCGCCGGTGTCAAGCGGGGTTCCGTCCGGAATCGCGCACCACTGCTCGTACAGGTCAAATGCACGTTCAAGCCATGCGTACCCTTCGTCTTCCTCACCGGAATTGAACAGCGACCATGAAATATCGAGAACACAGCGGGCATACCGTCCACGCCAGATTTCGGGAATCTCATCTCCGCCGCCAAGGAATTCAAGAAATTTCATCTGTTTTTTGCTCCATGAACGCATTCGCTCCCAGTCAAAATGGTCGTGGTTATGCCGTACAAGAAAATGACACACCAATTCAAAATTGTTGATCGCGTGCTGAAGAATCGCTTCCTCTTTCCGTCCCTGTTTTGCCAGACGTTTTTCGATCACTTCTCCACGATACGAGTCATACAACGCCGCACACATCCGCTCCCAGCGATCGAGTTCTTCTTCTGGGCAGATCAAACACATATCGCGGATGGCGTACTCACGAATCCACTGGATCGTACATTCGCTCACAATCTTTTCGGCATTTTCCCGAAGGATGGGCAGGTATTCCTCCCATTTTTCCTTCGGTAGCTCCGTGATCGCTTGGGTCAGTTCCTGTGCAATCTTGTATTCTTTCGGATATTTCCGCGTATAGCTGAGAATATATTCCACCCGTTCCACTCTGTCACGGATTTTGTGATAGGTATTCCAAAAAACGCTGATATCCTCCCGCTGACCGATTTCGTCGTTCCCCATCAGCTCGTCAATCGTTACTTTAAAGTAATTCGCAATCATCGGCAGCAGCGTGATGTCCGGATAGCCGTCGCCGCATTCCCATTTGGAAATCGCCTGCGGGGACACGCCGAACGCCGACGCCAGCATTTCCTGCGTCATATCCCGGTCGCGGCGCAGTTTCCGCAGCTTTTCTCCAATCATCAGTTCCATATTCGGTCTCCTTTTCGGTTTCTGTCCAGAATCGACGTGAGCTCTCGTCCTGATTTCATTATACAGGGAAACGTCCGCACAGTCAAGCACCGCATTTTTGCAGAAAACTCCACGAATCGTGGAATTTCCCCATGATTTGTGGAGTCTTCCGGAAGACAATCGACCGTTTTCCGGGACTTTCCGAAAAACGGTTGCAATCCCGCCCCGGAATATGCTATAATGAAGACAAACCGCCAAACGGAGTAACCCTCATGTCATCCTTTGTATTAAAACTCATCGCCGCCGTGACCATGTTCATCGACCACGCCGGACTTCTGCTCTTCCCGGAATGGGAATTCATGCGGATCATCGGACGGCTTGCCTTCCCGATCTATGCGTTCTGCATCGCCGAAGGGTTCCGGTACACCAGAAACCGGAAGCTCTACTTCCTGCGTGTGTTCCTTCTCGGGCTGGTCTGCCAGATCGTCTACACCGTCGTTGACCGTCAGCTCTATCTCGGCATTCTGATCGTTTTTTCCATCTCGATTCTGCTGATGGCTCTCCTCGACAGCTTCAAGCAGGCCATGCGCGGTCAGCCGAGTGCGGTCGGAATCCGTCTGGCAAAGCTGCTTCGTGTGGAAACGATCCCCAACACCAACGACCGGATCATCAACGGCTGTCTTCTCACGGCATCCGTTCTTACCGCACTTCTGCTCTGCATGAAAGTGGATGTGGATTACGGCTTCTTCGGGATCCTTCTGCCTGTCTTTACCTCCATTTTTGAAGACCGTCCGCGCCGTCTGGTCATGTTCACCGCGACCCTGCTCGCCCTCTCCATCGACCTGACCGCCGGGGGATTCATCTATCAGTTCTGGTGTCTGCTCGCCGTTCCGCTGATCGCCGTCTACAACGGCAGACCCGGCAAGTACCGGATGAAGTATTTCTTCTACATTTTCTATCCGGCGCACCTCGTCTTCCTCTACGCTCTCGATATGCTCCTCTGAGCAGAACAGGAGAATTTCATGTACAACTACGCCCTTTTCGACCTCGACGGAACCCTCACCGATCCGTCGCTCGGGATTACCAACTCGATCATGCACGCCCTTGCAAAAATGGGACGGGAGATTCCGTCCCGCGAATCGCTTTACCGGTTCATCGGGCCGCCGCTTGTTCCCGCGTTTCAGGAATTTCTCGGCATGACGGCGGAGGAAGCGGAGCAGGCAGTCGTGTTCTACCGCGAATATTTCTCCGTGACCGGTCTGTTCGAGAACACGCCGTACGACGGAATCACGGAAATGCTGACCGCGCTGAAAGAACACGGCGTTGTTCTGGCAGTCGCCACGTCCAAGCCGGAAAAATTTGCCGCACGGATCATTGACCATTTCGGGTGGTCGGAGCATTTCACGCTGGTCTGCGGCGCAACGATGGACAGCAGCCGTTCCAAAAAGGGGGATGTCATCGCGTACACGCTGAAACAGCTCGGCATCTCCGATGCGGACAAGTCCTCCGTCCTCATGATCGGCGACCGTCACCACGACATTGACGGTGCGAACGAAAACGGACTGGCATCGGTGGGTGTCCTCTGGGGCTTCGGCGAGGAAACGGAACTGAAAACCGCCGGTGCGGATGTTCTCGCGCACGATCCGGCGGAGCTTGTACGGATTATTACGGAATAAAGGAGACTCTCATGGAACCGAAAGATTATCGTGTCATCAAAATCGAAGGCGAATACGCCACCCTGCGCGATCTGGAAACGAAGGAAGACCTGTTCATCGCACTCGCGCTCCTTCCGGAAGGAACGGATGTGGGAACCAAACTGCACTACGAACTGCTGGAATACAGTATTACAGAAGAATGAATGTCAAAAGGGAGATACGCCGGTATCTCCCTTTTTGGTTTATTTCTTGTTTGCCCGCCAGATATTGATCGCTTCTTCCATACGGTCGAGAGCTTCGATAAGCTGGCTTCTCGGACATCCGTAGTTGAAACGGACATAACGGCTGTAGCCATAAATCTTACCGGAACTTACCTTGACGTACGCACGCTTCAGGAAGAAATCCGCCGGGTCTTCCGTTCCGAGACCGGTGCAGTCCAGCCAGAGAAGGTAGGTACCTTCGTTGTGCGGGGTCTTGATTTCCGGAATCTTTGCGAACCGCGCTTCGGCGATATCGCGGTTTTCCCGCAGGTATGCGCGGAGTTCGTTCTTCCACTGGTCGCAGCTTCCGTCGTACGCCTTTTCGTAAGCCGCAAGGGTAATGACATTGCCGCACGCCTGAAGCCCGTCCTGACGGGTCATGAACTTTTCGCGCAGGCTTTCGTTCGGAATGATCGCAAAGCCCATCGGCAGACCGGGAATATTGCAGATTTTGCCCGCACTCGATACGGTCACGCTGTATGCGGCTGCATCGTCGCTGACGGAAAAATACGGGATATGGCGGTCTTCGAGGTCCAGTTCACAGTGGATTTCGTCGCTGATGACGAGCAGATGACGGCTCGTGCAGAAGGCTTCCAGACGGAGCAGTTCCTCCTTGGTATACACACGGCCGACGGGGTTATGCGGGTTGCAGAGGATGAGGCACTTGATATCGCGGGAATATACGGCTTCGAGCGCGTCCATATCCATGGTATAGCGGTTGTTGGCATCGCGCTTCATCGGAACTTCGACGACGGGAAGTCCCGCTTCCTTGTGCAGGTTGCGGATGTGGTCGTACATCGGGATGGAGTACATGAACTTGCCGCCCATCATCTGGAGAGCCGTGACCACGCCGGGAATAACGCTCGGAACCCAGACGATCCATTCCGGCTTGACAGTCACGTTGTACTTCTTCTTATAATGCGCGATGATGTGGTCTTTCAGCAGCTCCTGCGTATAGGGATAGCCGAAATAGGGATGCATTGCGCGTTCCTGAATCGCCTTGACGACCGGCGGCGCACTTTCGAAGTCCATATCCGCCACCCACATCGGCAGAACACTGCCGGAAACCTCGTGCCACTTCACGGAATCGCTGTCCGCTCTGTCCGGGAACTTATCAAAATCGTACATGGATGTTTTTTCTCGGGAAAAACTTTTTTATAAAAAAGTTTTCCCCGAACCCCTTTCAAAAAATTTTATACTGAAATAGTCAATGGAGTACGTGCAGATTTTTACTGGGAGAGTGCGTCGCCGTAGAGTTTGACTGTGAGACCTTCGTAACCGATGGGAACGGGTTTGCCGTAGGTATTGGCCATACTGCCGGTGATGGTGACTTCGACGGTGTTTTCGCCGGGTTCGGTGAATTCCGTGATGTCGAGTTCATACGGCATGAACAGGAGCCGTCCGGCGGACTTGCCGTTGACGGTCACGTCCGCGATGTCGTGGATATCCGTGAAGGAGAGCATCACCTTCTGAATATCTTCGCGGCGGGTAAAGGTCATGTTTTCGCCGCCGAGTCCCGCGATTTCCCGGAGGTGGAGTTCGGGAGCCGCATCCTTCGCCAGCGTGATGAGTGCGTCCGGATTGATCCCGATGACCTTGACGCTGTGCGGCGGAACGGTTACTCGGTATTCAAAGCCGCGTCCGGTCATTTCCGCCGCCATCGGGCTGGTATTGCCGGTGAAGGGGTCGAAATCCGCCGCCGCACCGTTCTGGTCGGTGACGAGCGTACCGGTGATTTCGGTTCTGCCTTCGTTCACGAGCAGGAAGAACGGACATCCGCTCTTGGAGAGGTGAACAAAGCGGAGATTTTCGGTGTTCTCGCCGTCAAAGTACGACGTACGCTTGACGTGCTTTTCCACATAGTCGATGAAATTGGAGCCGTTGTGCATCAGGCCGCCCTGAATGACGCATCGTCCGATCTTTTCCACAATCGCGGCGTCGATGGGCAGGCGGCTGTCTACAAGGAGGACTTTATAATTATACTGATCCACGCGGATGGTGTCGTCCACCACGCGCGCACGGTTCATGAGATCGTCGATGGTGAGATAGTTGAAGGTGTACCCCTTCTTATACAGCGGTTCGACCGGCTTGACCGGAACGTGCTCGGACGAACAGAGGACAGCCGCGTCGGGATGGTTGACTGCTGTCGTATTCAGCCACGACAGGCGTTTGATGTACATGGCGATCTTGCGGTAGTCTTTCCACCAGATATTGTTCGGGCCGACATCCGGCGGACGTTCGTTCGACTGAACGGGGGTACGGACGGAATAGTAGAACGCGTGCGGGATAATCATATTGCATCCGCGCGCAAACAGGAAGTTGAGGTACCACATCATGTTGTCCGGCGTGAAATTCCACGGATTGCCCGCTTCCCCGCAGACGCCGAAGCATTCGTTGGAGTTGCGCGACGCGCCGAGATGACGGGCCGTGTCTGCCGCCAGCTTTGCCATGACGGAATCGGGCGAAGTCAGTGCATTTTCTTCCGTGACCATGCGCCAGACAAGGTCCTGTCCGGGAACGTCGAATTTCGGCAGGGTGTCGCAGTCGCCGCTTTCGGCAGGATGTCCCATCAGAGCGACGTTGTGACCGCGGCACCAGTCGGACAGGGTCTGATAATACGCGCTGTTCAGGCGGGTACGGATCGTTTTTTTATAGATACGTTCGGCATTGCGGGCGGTCTTTTTGTCCTTGGTCGGGAACAGAAGTGCCGCGAGGTCGATGAATTCGCCGCCGCATTCAAAGAAATCTTCCAGAAGATCGTACGTCCAGCTGATCTTTCCCTTCATGCTCGCGCACCGTCCGGAAACGGAAGGTTCGTCCGTGAAGAAGCCGATGACGGTCTTGCCGAAGAAGCGGGAGAGCTTTTCGTAATAGAGATCGTGGGTTTTCTGCGTAAAGAGCTGAACGGCGTACGGATTGAGGATATCCGCCGCTTTGGGGGCGTTCGGCTGATTGTCGTCCTCATCGGGAAGCAGACCGCGGATCGTGCCGCCCGTGTAGCTCAGGACAAAATCGTAGGAGGTATAGGAATCGTCGTCCTTCGGTGCATCAAGGCGGACGTCGTCAAGCTGGCCTTTTTCGTCGAGTTTGATCCAGAAACGGTAGAGGACTTCCGCGTCCGGAGCAACTTCTTCGGATTTTACGGCAATCAGCGCACGCGCGGCGAACCGTTCGTCTTCCGCAGCCACACGGCCATGCGCGGAACCGGACGGATACATCGCTTCGTCGTACAGAACGACCATCATGTGCCGGCGTTCGGCAGCTTCCAGACAGGCTTCGACCAGTTCAAAATATTCGTCGGACAGGTACTCCGTTTCCAGCCCGAGACGGGGGTGGATCACGAAGCCGTCGATCCCTTTTCTATGAAAATCGTCGATCTGCCGGATAAGTTCGTCCTTGTCCAGCCTGTCGTTCCAGAACCAGAACGGCATCGGCGTGAATGTATTTCCGGGATTCTTCCACATGGAAGTTAAAATATCGTACATTATGAATTCCTCTCATGGGTATGCAGGTTTACTGACAATATTATATAACACCGGACGATTTATTTCAAGTCTCCCGTGAAATTTCCCTGAAATCAAAATAATCAGGTACCTTATCTATTGACAAATCCGAAGGTCTGTGCTATACTGTCCGCAGAAAAAGGTAAGGTACCTGATTATTTTAAGAGGAGGAAAAAATGCAGACCATTGAGGTAGAGATCGTCCGGATGCTCGGTCGGCTCAACGCCCTGACCAAACGCGGGTCAGCACCGCCGCCTCCGGAAACCCCCGCAGAAAAAACGCCTCCGGAAGCATCGCGCGGACAGGGACGCGGACGGCTCATGGGGTTTCTGAACGATCACGGCGAAATGAGCCAGTCGCAGATCGCCGCCCATCTGGGCATCCGCCCGCAGTCCCTCTCGGAACTGCTTGCAAAAATGGAGACGGACGGACTGATCCTGCGGAGACAGTCGCCGGAGGATAAACGGCAGACGCTCGTGTCCCTGACCGAATGCGGACAGAGCCGCGTGGCTGCCTTCCGTGAAAACCATCGCCGGCAGGCGGCGGAATTTCTGGAACCGCTCACGGATGAGGAGAAAAACACACTCGCCGCACTCTTACGCAAGCTCATCGACGCAAAAAAAGAAGACGAATAACATCATACTCACATTACTTTGGAGGTATTCTTATGGGACCTGGAGGACCGAAAGGCGGACCGAAACCCGGCGGACCCGGCGGCGGACAATTCATGGGACGCCGTGAAAAACTGATGGAATCCATGAAGGAACCGAAACCGGAATCCATCAAGGAAGTTCCCGATTATCTGTATCGGGTAATCACGAAATTTTTCCATCGCTTATTTTATATTTTCCGTCTCGTATGGGACACCCGTCCGTGGATTCTGCTCTACATGGTATTCATGGCGATCTTCAACGGCGTGACCCCCGTCATCGGCGCGAAAATCGGCGCGGACCTGCTCAACGCCCTCGCATCGGCATTCGTCGCCGCCACATCCGGAACCGGCGCGGACGAATTCGACCTCGTCATGAAAATCCTGATTATCCGGTTCGCCTACAACTTCGTCACCGGACTCATCAACCGCATCAGCAACATCCTCAACAACATTTCCAGCGAACTTGTCGTCAATCACATCAACCTCAAAATCATGTACAAGGCGCGCGAAGTTGACCTTGCCAGCTTCGACCTGCCGGAATTCTACGAAAAGTTTGAAAACGCCAAACGGGAAGCCGGCAGCCGTCCGATCCATATTCTCAACGCCAACTTCACGATCATCAGTACCGTCATCAGCATGGTTTCCTTCGTGGTCGCGCTCGTCAGCGTCAGCCCGTGGGCTCCGCTGATTATCGTTGCCATGAGCGTTCCGACGGCGATCATCAACTTCCGCTACCGCAAAAAGAACTTCTGGTATATGCGCTGGCACTCCAAGGAACGCCGCCAGATGAACTACTACTCCAACCTCATGACCAACAAGGACATGGTCAAGGAAATCCGTCTGTTCAGCCTGTCCGATCTCTTCATCGGGCGTTACTACGATACGTTCAAGGTCTACTTCCGCGGGCTGAAAAAGCTGTTCGTGGAAGAAGGTCTCCTGCACATGGGCATGACTGTCGTCACGACGACCATCAACTGTCTGCTCTTCCTGTACATCGCCAAAGGGGTCTGCGAAGGCCGCTACGAAGTCGGTGACTACTCCTTCTATACCGGCGCGCTGACCTCCATTGCGGGCGGCATCGGCACGCTCATCAACACCACCGCGTCCATTTACGAAGGTACGCTGTTCATCGACAACCTGATTTCGTTCATGAACGAAAAGCCGACCATTGTTCCTGCCCTTCCCGAACCCCGCCGCATCGAACACCACACCGGTCATACGATCGAATTCCGTCATGTTTCGTTCGTTTATCCGGGAACCGAGCGCAAGGTCATCAATGATGTCAGCTTCACGCTGGAACCGGGGGACACCTGCGTTCTCGTCGGGCTGAACGGTGCGGGCAAAACCACGCTCATCAAGCTGCTCACCCGTCTGTATGACCCCACGGAAGGTCAGATTCTCCTCGACGGTCACGACATCCGCGAATATTCCGTCGAAGACCTGTACTCCATGTTCGGCATCATCTTCCAGGACTTCGGCAAATATGCCGTGAACGTCCGTGAAAACATCCAGTTCGGTCAGCTCGAACGCGAAGGAACCGAAGAAGACGTTATCCTCGCGGCGGAACAGTCGTCGGCGGACAAATTCATCGACGACCTGCCCGACAAATACGATACCCCGCTCATGCGCTACTTTGAAGAAAACGGCATCGAACTGTCGATCGGTCAGTGGCAGAAGCTGTCCATCGCGCGCGCGTTCTACAGCGATTCCGACGTCATCATCCTCGACGAACCGACCGCCAGCCTTGACGCCATCGCGGAACAGGAAATTTACAACCAGTTCGACCGTCTCCGCAAGGACAAGACGACCATTTTCGTTTCGCACCGTCTGTCCAGCGCGACCGTAGCGAACAAGATCATCGTTCTCGAACAGGGTGCGATCGTCGAAATCGGCAACCACAGCGAACTCATGAAGAAGCACGGGACGTACTACGAACTCTTCTCCACGCAGGCAAAGCGTTACATTACCCCCATCGACGGTATGTCGGCGGAAGATTTCATGAACACCGGCGAAGCGGCCATGACCATCGAAGCGGCGAACGCCCACCACGGTCATCATGGAGGCCCGCACGGACATCCGCCGTTCGGACATGGCGAAGGACATCCGCCGCACGGCAGACCTCCGCACGGAGAACGTCCGGAACCCGCCGAACGAAAGCAATAACCAACCGTTCCGAAAAGGATGGGACACACGTCCCGTCCTTTTTCTTCGGCAAATCCGCATGAGCATTTACTTTTCGGAAAAAATATGATATAATGCACACAATACCTGAGGGAGAGAACCGCATGAAACTTCGTAAATTCCGCATTCCGTGTCCGATTCCATCGCTCCGCGGAACAAAAATCGCCGTCACTGCCGATCTGCACGGACGGGACGGCAGTACAGCACTCGATATCCTCGCCGGAGAACTGCCGGAACTCATCTGTGCGCCGGGCGATATCCTGCAGGAAACCGACCGCTATTCCGTACGGGAATGCTTCAACCGGAAAGGTCTGGACTTTCTCGCCGGATGCAGGAAGATCGCGCCGGTATACTACTCCATCGGCAATCACGAACGCGGCATGAACGACGAAAACCGTGCGATCCTCGCGGACGCGGGAATTCACCTGCTCGACAATACATGGACACCGTACGGCGTACTCACCATCGGCGGACTGACCTCCGGTTACACAAGCGGCATCCCGAAACAGCGGAATACCCCCCCGCCGGACACATCGTTCGTGAAAAAATTTGCAATGCAGAAGGGATTCAGGCTCCTGCTGTGCCATCATCCCGAATACTGGCCAGCGTATATCCGCGAAACGTCCATCAATCTGACCGTTTCCGGACACGCGCACGGCGGACAGTGGCAGATTCCCTTCACCAATCAGGGAATTTACGCCCCCGGACAGCACCTTTTCCCGAAATACACCAGCGGCGTGTACAAAAACCGTCTCGCCGTCAGCCGGGGAATGGCGAACACCGTTCCCATCCCGCGCTTTTTCAACCCGTGCGAAATGCTTCTTCTCGAACTGGTATGACAAAACTCATCCTTTATTATAATACCGGTTCATCCGAATCTTCGCACACACTCCGTCTGGCAGCGGCGGCGGATTTCACGGGAGAACCTGCGGAAACCTTCACGGAATCCACGAAAATTCACGGGAAACCGTATTTTCCGTCCCATCCGGACGTACATTTTTCGGTTTCGCATACCGGAACCCTCTGGGTCTGCGCGTTTGCAGATAAGGAAGTCGGGCTTGATGTGCAGGAACACCGGGAAACCGACGATCCCGCACGGCTGGCACGTCTGGCGAAACGATGGTTTTCGGACGGTGAACGGCGGGTTCTGGACGAATGCGGGTATCAGCCGGCGGAATTCTACCGGATATGGGCACGGAAGGAAGCGTACGTGAAATTCACGGGAGACGGCATCGGCGCGGGAAAGTTCCCGGAATTTGATGTGACAAAAGCAATTGCCGGATGCGTGATGCGGGACATCGTCCTGTCGTATGAAAAAAATCACGCGGCAGCGATCGTCTGCGCGGAGGAATTTGACGTGGAACTGCGGAGAATCCCGTAAAATCGAATAAAAAAATATTTACATAACCCCACAGGAGGCAAACTATGATTACCGACTATCGGAACGTGACCCTGCGCGGCGGCTTCTGGAAATCCAAGGAAGACCTCAACCGCGACGTCACCATCAACGCCGTCTATGACCGCTTCTATGAATCCGGACGTATTGACGCGTTCAAGTGCGAATGGAAGGAAGGCGATCCCAAGCAGCCCCACTTCTTCTGGGACTCCGACGTTGCCAAGTGGATGGAAGGCGCGGCCTACATCCTCAAGCGCGAACGCATCGAAGATCTGGAACAGAAAGTCGAAGCTCTCATCGACGAAATCGAAAAGAATCAGGACGAATGCGGCTACTTCAACATCTATTTCACCGTTGTAAAGCCGGAAGCGCGCTTCACCAACCGTGACTGGCACGAACTCTACTGCGCCGGCCACCTCATGGAAGCAGCCTGCGCCTACTACGAAGCAACCGGCCGCGACCGTTTCCTTAAAATCATGGAAAAATACGCGGATTACATCGCAAAACGCTTCATGATCGAGGACTCCGCGAACTTCGTCACCCCCGGCCACGAGGAAATCGAACTTGCCCTCTATAAGATGTACAAGACCACCGGCGAACAGCGGTTCCTCGACCTCTGCGCTTTCTTCCTCAACACCCGCGGTACGCGCAACGAAAAGGACTCCCCCATCGGCGGCGTCCAGAAGTACGCACAGAGCCATCTCCCGATCCGCGAACAGTTTGAAGCTGCCGGACATTCCGTCCGTGCAACCTATCTCTATTCCGGTATGGCCGACCTTGCACTGGAAACGAACGACACCACTCTCGCCAAGGCGTGCTATGCCCTGTTCGACGATATCGTGAACAAGAAGATGTATGTGACCGGCGGCATCGGCTCCACGCACATCGGCGAAGCGTTCACGATCGGCTACGACCTGCCGAACGACCGCGCGTATACCGAAACCTGCGCGTCCATCGGTATGATTTTCTTCGCCAACCGGATGTTCGCGCTTGACGCGATGCTGAACGGCGTTCCGTCCTCGAAGTACGCGGACATCGCCGAACTCGAACTGTACAACGGTGCGCTGTCCGGTCTGTCCCTCGACGGCGAATGCTTCTTCTACGAAAATCCTCTGGAAATCTACCTGCCCGACCGCGGCCGCGTTCCTCCGTACTTCAACATCCACGACCATCTGCCGATCACACAGCGCGTCCGCATTTTCGGCTGCTCCTGCTGCCCGCCGAACATCAACCGTCTGCTGTCCTCGCTCGGCAACTATTTCTACGGCTACGACGAAGAAAAGAACGTCGTATACATCAACCAGTTCGGCGACAGCGAATTTGTTTCCGGCGACGTGCGCGTCGAACAGAAGACGAACTACCCGAACAACGGCCACATTGCGATCACGTCCAACGTTCCGGTGTATGTACGAATTCCGGGATGGTGCCGCCGCTTCATGGCAACAAAGAAATACGAAAAGATCAACGGCTACGCACGATTTGAAGCGGGCGAAATCGACGTGGAATTCGACATGACGCAGGTCATGCTGACTTCCTCGGTGAACGTCCACAAGAACATCGGACGTGCCGCTGTCCGCCGCGGACCGGTGATCTACTGCGCGGAAGCGGTTGACAACGACGGCGACGTCCACAGCCTGTACCTCGACCGCCGCACACTGAACGACGGCGTTGCGGTGCTGAACGACAAATACGGCGTTCCGACAATCACATTCAACGGATTCCGCCGTGTGGACTCCATCGACCGCGACATTTCGCCGCTCTACGGTGTACTCGACAACATCGTCGGCGAAGACTTCAAACCGACGAAAATCAGCATGATCCCGTACTTCGCCTTCGCAAACCGCGGCGAATCGAATATGCTGGTGTTTATGAATTACAGATAAAATACAGTTTTGTGGGGAAAACTTTTTCGAGAAAAAGTTTTCCCCACACCCCTTTCAAAAAGCTTCAAACGAAAAAAGAGGAAAAGTTTATTCGGAACCGGAGTTAAAACAACTTGCGGTTGATAAATTTTCTCCATCCAAACGGTGGACTCTGTTGGGATTTTCCGGTATACTATGGTCAACGGTACCGGATTTTTATCATTTGAAGGAGATGTGTTTATGACAGCCACCATCGGTCAGACAATCAAAAAACTCCGTAAGAAAAACGGCTGGACGCAGGAAGAACTTGCGGCAAAACTGAACATTTCCGCACAGGCAGTCTCAAAATGGGAAACCGACCTGTGTTCGCCGGATATTTCACAGATTGTCCCCCTGACAACCCTGTTCGGCGTATCGGCGGATATCCTGTTCGGAATTGCGCCGGATGCCATGGAAGCGGATATTGAAGAAACGCGAAGAATCTGCGATCTTCCGGAAACCACCAACGAACAGGCTCTTGCTCTGTGGGAGGAGCTGTACCGGCGGTATCCGCACAGCAACCGCATCCGGTTTGAAATCGCGCAGACCCATGAATTCATTGCCAGCTCCGACGAACCGAGGGAAATTTTTCTGGAACATTTCCGGAACGCGGCGGTATATTACGAAAAAATCCTCGATGATTCCACCGATCATGAACTCCGAAGCAAAACGATCTATTTTCTCCACAACGTTTACAATAATCTCGGCGACCGTGAAAATGTTCTGCGTATTGCCAACATGGGCGGCGACTGGGGAACCCTGAAAGCGGAAATGCTCTCCCAGATCAAAGGCTACGAAGAAAAAACGCTCTGGTGTCAGGAAGTCTTCCGTTATTACGGCGAAGGTGCGGCGTGGGCACTCATGGGCATGGATTTTCCGGACGAATCCGCAAAAATCTTCGCTTACGAAACAGCCATAAAAATTCTCGATCTGGTCTACTGCGACGGAAACAAGGCATGGATTTCCTATGTCTACGTCGCTCTGTACAACGGTCTTGCAGAGATGTACGCCCGCGCGGAAACGTATGATGAAATGTATGCGGTGCTTGAAAAGTGGTATGATGTATCTCTGTTTGAGGACAATCTCCCCCTCGGAAAATATCGTTATCCCGGCAATCCGTTCCTGAATCAGATCACATACACTCACGACTGTGCCACCTCTCACTGGGAGCGGGACTGTATGCTCTTCCATCTGGAAAATTCCGCATTTGACCCTGTACGCGAAACCGAACGGTTTACAGAACTGCTTGAAAAAATCAAATCCATGCCCGGAATTGAATATCCGTAAAACATTGAACCCGCAGCACCGATCCAGACAGTACTGCGGGTTCACTTATTTTTTAGTCGCCTTTCACGCCGGTTTCCGGGCACTTCGTCTCAAACAGAAACACTGCCGCCGGAAGATCATCGTCGGGTTGTTTCATCTCACCGGTATCCACCGCAAGTTTACCCATCAGTCCGACGGTACGGTGGAAAATCGTACTCCGCAGAACGGCATCCACTTCATCTGCCACCGATTTCGGAGTATGATTTTTCATAATTGCCGCCGCGCAGTCCGTAAGTTCGCGGTAAAAATCTCCGAGAGCGGTAATTTCATCGGAAAGAATGTCTCCGTAAATCCGATCCACCTGTGCCGGAGTGAAGTATGCCAGCGGAGCATCCGTGTTCCCTGTTCTGCTCTGGTTCACCAGTTCCGACAGACGTGCCCAGTTATGGCCGCTGCCAAAGGCGTTTTTCTCGCCAAGAATGCCGAAATCGGCGAAATTCGCGGCGGTCGTTTCGTTCAGGCCGTAATATCCTGCAAAGGCATTCGAGGAATATACGCCCTCGCCTTCCTCATAGTCCACGCCGTACACAACCCCTTTGGCGTCTCCATAAAGAACACGCGGATACTCCACATGGCAGAAATCCTTCCAGTGCGAGCAACCTTCACAGATGAGCTTATAGTACAGTGCCCACATCAGTCGGTTTTCTTCCATTGCACAGCCGCGGAAGTTCAGCTTCCGAATTTCGGGAAGTTTTTGTTTCACATCCGCCAGAATTTCACACAATCTGCCGGTAAACCGTTCTTCCGCCGCATGATAAAACTCATGGTCGAAGGCTTCGGTGAAAATACAGAGTTTTGTCTGAACCCTGCCGTTTCCGGTCACGGTCAGAAGGTCATAGGTTTTCAGAAGTTCGATTTCGTCCTCCAGATAGACAGCGGAAACACCCAGCTCCAGCGAAAGTTCGCTGACGGTCATGGGGGTATAGTAAGCACAGTAGAGAATATTTCCCGGAAGTTTCCGGGTAAACAGGTTCTGATACTCACGGTTGAACGAACCGCTGAAAATCGTATGGAAGTGAAAGACAGCGGGGCGATAGCTTTTTTCACCATATTCACGGGTCATAGTCATACCCTCCTTTAACATTCGTCTGGTTTTGTACAGATAATATTTTACCATTTCCACGGAAATCCCGAATTTCTCCGAAATTTCGCGGCAGGACAGTTCATCAAAATAATACGCCAGCGTACATTCGCGGTATTCTTTTGACAAAAGGGACAGTTCCCGCCGCAGAACAGCGATCTCCTCCTTTAAAACCACCGTTTCGGTAAGATCATCGTTCCCGGAATACGATTCCTCCAGTTCAACGACCGAAAAGCCGCTTTTCTTCCGGAAATATTTTTTTGTCGTATTGGCGGCGATTGCCCAGAACCAACCGTAGAAAGCATCCTCGTTCTTCAGTCGCGGCGCACTCTGAAGAATCGCGGCAATGATATCCCCGGCAAGGTCTTCGGCATCTTCCTTCACCGGCACACGGTTCAGTGCGTAGGCAAAGAGCGTTTTCATATTGGCTTCCACAAGAGAGGCAATCGTTTGCTGATTCATGGGATTCTCCTGACAATGGGTTTATGAAGATCTTCAATCCTATAGTACCGGAATCGGCGGTTTGGTTAACGGGTTTCGGCAAATTTTCCGAAAATTTTTCAGGGGAGACACGCACCGGCGTATCTCCCCTGTTGGTTTATCGGTCTTTATCTTTCTCTTTTTCTTTATCCTTTTTGGATTCCTTCTCTTCCTTTTCGTCGTCCTCGTCTTCATCTTCGCCGTCGATGACAATCTTATCGCGGCGGACGATCATTTTCATGATCCGGTGATCCTTGATCTCCGTGACGCGGACGTGAAGCGGTTCCAGTTCAATGTCGAATTCCGTACCGTCCTCGGGAACGACGCCGTAATTCGAGAAGACGTAGCCGCCCATGGTATCGTACTTTTCCGTGGGAAGCTCGACGTTCAGTTCTTCCGCCACTTCGCCGAGCGGTGCCACGCCGCGGATGACCCACATTCCTTCGCAGTCCTCATCATCCGGGGTATCGAGCTTGACGATATCGGGTTCTTCGGGTTCGACTTCGTCATTGTCATCCGTCAGGTCGCCGACGAGCTGTTCGAGCAGGTCGTTCATGGTGACAATACCGCGCAGGCCGCCGTACTCATCGAGAACCACGGCAAAGTGGTTCTTGGTCTTTTTCATCTGCTTCATGAGAACGTCGGCGTGAAGTCCTTCGGGAACGTAATACGGCGGACGGAGAGCTTCGAGAATCTGTTCCCGGGAAGCCCCCTTGAGCCGGAAGTAGTCCTTGACGCTGAGAATCCCGACGACCTCGTCGATGGAATCGCCGCAGACGGGGTACATGGAATGGCGGGTATCGTGGATGATCGTTTCCCATTCCTCGTCGTCGTCTTCGAGCCAGAGCGGATGGATATCGGTACGGTGGGTCGCAAATTCGCCGACGGTGATATCGTTGAATTCAAACACGTTCTGGATAATTTCCTGTTCCTGCTCGTCGATAACGCCCTTCTGGCTTCCTTCGTCCACCATCAGGCGGATTCCTTCTTCGCTGACGTCTTCATCTTCCTCGTTGGGGTCGATGCCGATCATGCGGAGGATAAGGTTGGTGGAAACGGAAAGGAACCATACGACCGGCGTAAAGATTTTCGCAAATCCGAGAAGCATGGGCGCAAGGGCCAGAGCCATGGATTCGCTCTTCTTCATGGCAAGGCGTTTGGGCACCAGTTCGCCGAGAATGAGCGTAAAGTAGGAAAGGATGAGCGTAATCACGATGACCGCGATGTCCTGAAGTATTGCAGGATTGATCGCCGGCTCAAACGTCATGACCCAGTTCACAAGGCGGGTTGCAAAGTTATCGGCCGCGAACGCACTTCCGAGGAATCCGGAAAGCGTGATGGCAACCTGAATGGTGGAGAGGAATTTCGACGGCTGCTCGGTCAGTTTGCGGAGCTTGCGCGCCTTCTTATTGCCGTTTTCCTCAAGTTTCGTAATTTTTGCTTCGTTCACCGAAAGCACCGCGATCTCCGCGCAGGCGAACA
This sequence comes from Oscillospiraceae bacterium, assembly GCA_015065295.1. GTDB lineage: Bacteria > Bacillota > Clostridia > Oscillospirales > CAG-272 > UMGS1696. The sequence continues at coordinate 4,256 of SVQN01000029.1, read as the reverse complement.
CGGCGTTCAGAAAAATAAGTATCCCCTGGAGCAGAAGCTGTCCCCATATGTCCATGATAAATAAATCCTCCAAAAAAATTCTGTCTTTCTGTCTCTGAGAATCAAAAAAATCCGTCTGAAGAATCCATTGTATCAGGTCAAAAACCGGCGAAAATGCAAAAAGGCATACCTGTACCCTACAAAAGAGCGCAGCAATGCCTTGGAATAGCAAGTATATTCGCAGGTGTCATATTTGGTTGTGGTAAAAGCACGTCGATTTCCCTCAGTACTGTCGCCGCCGTCCATGATGACATAATCCTCCGTTTTTTAAGTAGTTTCAATTATTATATCATGTCTGTGCCGGATTGTCAACCTATGGGGGGAAGTTTATGAAATTTTGTTGGTGCAGGTTCTTGGGGAAACCTTTTTGAGGAAAAGGTTTCCCCAAACCCCTTCCCAAACCTTTTTAATCTGTTGTAGCCGGTTTGTTTTGGTTTATATGATAGGGAAGGGATTTTTTGAAATATACCGTGGAGTACGACTGAAGAGTGTTCGGCCCGTTGACGTGGGGCTGGTTTGAATTTCCACGAAAATCGTTCTGGGGAAGTCAGGCTCCGCCAAGACCCTGACTTCCCGCGCCATATTACGATTGCATGATACAATACGCCACTTTTGAATTCAGCTACGGTTCGTTGGGTTTCCGCGCGGCTTGGCTCGCCCGCCGTCCGCGCTTTGCGATAGTTCGGTCGGCTGACATACAGTCTTTTTTGAAAAGCACGAACGGCGTCAGCCAAGGAGTGCGGAGGATTCCTTTATGTAGCTGAATTCAAAACTGGCGTACTATATTAACGTATCATTTCCGGCAACGGAAGTCAGGGTCTTGGCGGAGCCTGACTTCCCCGTTATAATTTTCGTAGAATTTCAAACCAACATCATGTCAGCGGATGGGATCAACAATATGGCTACGCAGGCACCCAAGAAAATCCCCCTCCAAACAAAAAATCTGCACAGAGCAAAATCCCTGTAGCAGCCCAAAGAGGTTTGGAGGGGAGTTTGAGGGGAACCTTTCCTCTGAAAAGGTTCCCCTCAAGAACATCAACCAAACAAAATTTTGTAAACTTAAGCCGTAACAATCCCCGCAGCCTCGATGAATTCGGGAAGCTTCTTCGCGTCTTCGCGCATCTTGTACTTCAGGATCTTGCCGGCAGCGTTCATCGGGAAGCTGTCGACGAAGACAACGTACTTCGGGGTCTTGTGCTTCGCCATGTGGGTCATAACGTAGTCCTTGATTTCTTCGGCGGTGCAGTCCACACCCGGCTTCTTGATGACACACGCCATGATTTCTTCGCCGTACTGCTTGTCGGGGACACCGATGACCTGAACGTCCTGGACCTTTTCGTGCGTGTAGATGAAGTCTTCGATTTCCTTCGGGTAGATGTTTTCGCCGCCGCGGATAATCATGTCCTTGATGCGGCCCGTGATCTTGTAGTTGCCGTCCGGCAGTCTGCGCGCCAGGTCGCCCGTGTGCAGCCAGCCGTCCTTGTCGATCGCCGCCGCCGTCGCTTCCGGCATCTTGTAGTAGCCCTTCATGATGTTGTAGCCGCGCGCAACGAATTCGCCGTCCACATTGTCCGGACAGTCTTCGCCCGTTTCCGGGTCAACGATCTTGCATTCCACACCGTAGAACGCACGGCCGACCGTGTTCACGCGGGTTTCGATGCTGTCGTCCGTCGAGCTCTGCGTGCATCCCGGAGACGCTTCCGTCTGACCGTAGACAATCGTGATCTCGCTCATGTGCATCTTTTCGATGACTTCTTCCATGACCTTGACCGGACACGGAGAACCCGCCATGATGCCCGTTCTCATGTAGCTGAAGTCCGTCTTCGGGAAGTCTTCGTGACCGAGCATCGCAATGAACATCGTCGGTACGCCGTGGAACGCCGTGATCTTTTCCTTGTTGATGCAGTACAGACCCTTTCTCGGAGAGAATGCCGTGATCGGTGCCATCGTTACGCCGTGCGTCATCGAAGCCGTCATCGCCAGAACCATGCCGAAGCAGTGGAACATCGGTACCTGAATCATCATGCGGTCCGCTGTGGACAGATCCATGCGGTCGCCGATCGACTTGCCGTCGTTGATGATGTTGTAGTGCGTCAGCATAACGCCCTTCGGGAAGCCGGTCGTACCGCTGGTGTACTGCATATTGCACACGTCGTGCTTGTTAATCATGGCCGCGCGGCGGTATACGGCGTCCACCGGCGTCTTTTCCGCCATCGCCAGTGCTTCGTCCCACGACCAGCAGCCCTTCTGCTTCGACTGACAGGTGATGATATTCCGCAGGAACGGCAGCTTGCGGCTGTGGATCGGCTTCAGTTCTTCGTTGTTTTCCAGTTCCGGAACGAGTTCCTTGATAATTGCCACATAGTCGGAGTCCTTGTAACCGTCGGTCATGACCAGCGTGTGCGTGTCGGACTGGCGGAGCAGGTATTCGGCTTCGTGAATCTTGTATGCAGTGTTGACCGTCACGAGAACTGCGCCGATCTTGACGGTCGCCCAGAACGTGATGAACCACTGCGGTACGTTGGTCGCCCAGATCGCCACATGGTCGCCCTGCTTCACGCCCATCGAGATCAGTGCGCGTGCGAAGGTGTCCACATCGTCACGGAATTCGGAGTAGGTGCGGCTGTAGTCCAGTTCGGTGTAGCGGAACGCCCACTGATCCGGAAATTCCTCGCACATCCGGTCGAGAACCTGCGGGAAGGTGAGGTCGATGAGCTGGTTCTTTTCCCAGACATAGTACCCATCGCCGCGGAGGCACTTCTGGAGACGGACGTTGTCGTCACCGCCGCCCAGATACTGGGACATGAAGTGAACGTAGTGCGGCAGAACAATTCCGGCTTCGGAAAGTTCGGGCGCATACTGACGGAGCCATTCGAGGGAGATATAGCCTTCGTAATTGAGGGAGCGGAGAGCCTTCATGTATTCTTCCATCTTCGGAAGGTCGCCTTCGCCGACGAGACGGTACTTGACCTTACCGTCTTCCATGACGGAATCCTTGATATGGCAGTGCTTGATGAACGCGCCGAGATTCTTGATGGTGGTTTCGGGGGACTCGCCGTTGAAGCGGTAGGGATGGTTCCAGTCCCACAGAGCAGCGACGTTATCGCTGCCGATGCGTGCAAGAACGTCGGCAAGGCGGGCGGTATCGGAGTACACGCCGTTGGTTTCGATCAGGAGGGTAACACCGGCTTCTTCCGCAATGGGGGCGAGAATCTTCATGGGTTCGATGACGTTTTCATCGGGGAAATCCTCTTCGGGTTCGGCCTTGAGGTCGCCGAGGACGCGGATATAGGGAGTGCCGAGTTCCTTTGCAAGAGCGATGTATTCCTTCAGTTCCGCGATGGTTTCGGCATGGCGATCGGCAAACTTGAGCGCACAGCCGGAGGAGAGGCAGCAGATTTCCAGTTTCAGACGCTTGAGGGTCGCGCGGGTTTCCGGAAGGTTTTCCGGACGGAACGGGGAGGCGTGAACGTCAAAGATATCGCCGCCGAGACCGCGCATTTCAATCCCGTGGAACCCGAAGTCCTTGGCAACGGAATAAAGTTCAGCCCAGGTATAGCCGGGGCAAGCCAGTGTAGAGAAAGAAAGTTTCATAATCGTAACTCCTGCAAATACTGAATTTCAATAATCATAAGTTCACGCTGAATCACTCGGTTTTTTGTCTCAAAAGGCTTGAATTCAAGGGCTTTTGGTGCAAAAACGACCTTAAATCAGCGTTTACATAATCTTCGGAAAGGGATTCGCATCGTCACGCAGGCGTCCCTGCGCGCGGTTTCTGCTGCCGATACAAACAAAAAAACACCGAATCTCTAAAGAGACGCGGTGAACAAACCTCGTGGTACCACTCTTTTTCGGTATATCTATATCTATACCCTCTCCCGGACACAGCATGATGTCCTGCCCTTCTAACGGTGGGTACCGTCCGCATCTACTTGCACTTTCCGCGCGTTCAAGCGGCTGCTTCGGGGTGAGTGTTAAACGCTCCTCCTCCTGCCTTGCACCTCCCGGCAGTTCTCTGTACGGATTCCCGTTCGTTTTTCCCCATCATCGCATTTCAGCCAATATTTTTTTGGATGCGGGTATTATAGCACATCTTTTTTATGCTGTCAATAGGTTTTTCTATGAATTTTCTGTGAAGGTGCGGGGGAGTGCGGATTTCTTGGGGAGAACCTTTTTGAGGAAAAGGTTCTCCCCAAACCCCTCTCCAAAACCTTTTT
>SVQN01000028.1 GCA_015065295.1 Oscillospiraceae bacterium | reverse complement strand
TCTCCCCAAACCCCTCTCCAAAACCTTTTTAGGCGGTTGTTGCCGGTTTGTTTTGGTTTATATGATGGGGAGGGGGATTTTTTGAAATATACCGTGGAGTACGGCTGAAGAGTGTTCGGCCCGTTGACGTAAGGCTGGTTTAAATTTCTATGAAAATCGTTCTGGGGAAGTCAGGCTCCGCCAAGACCCTGACTTCCCTCGCCATTTTTCGAAGCTATGATTTAGTACGCCACTTTTGAATTCAGCTACGGTTCTTTGGTTTTCCGCGCGTCTTGGCTCGCCCGCCGTCCGCGCTTTACGTTTGTTCGGTCGGCTGACATACAGTTGTTTGACACAAAGCACGAACGGCGTCAGCCAAGGAGTGCGGGGGATTTCTTTATGTAGCTGAATTCAAACGTGACGCACTTCATCAACGTATCTCTTCCGGCAACGGAAGTCAGGGTCTTGGCGGAGCCTGACTTCCCCAGAACGATTTTCGTAGAAATTCAAACCAACGAAATGTCAGCGGATGAGATGCACAAAATGGCTACGCAGGCACCCAAGAAAATCCCCTATAAAAAGAAAAAATCTGCAATAACCAAATGGCTACAACAGATCAAAAAGGTTTTGGAAGGGGTTTGGGGAAACCTTTTCCTCAAAAAGGTTTCCCCAAGAAAAAATCCCCAAAACCCAAACTTACGGATTCTCGTTGTTCTTCGCGTAGTTGTCGTTGAGACGATCCAGCGTCTTGTTCCAGACCTTTTCGTTCTTGGCGAAATGGCTGGCAACGTCGGTGGAAGCGGAGGAGAGGAGGGTCACAACGTACTGGTCAACCTGGATGTCGTGCATACGGGCCGTGTCGAAGTTGCGGCTGCGGATAATCATCTGAACGATTTCGGAGGATTCCGGGTCGCGGACGTTCTTCGTGGAGGCGAGAACGTCGATCAGGTCGGGCGTAATCATGTCGTAGGAGAGAGCCGCCATCGCTTCGAGCATCGTGCCGACGTATTCGGTATCCGTGCAGGACTTCGGAACGATTACCATCGAGCCGGCACCGGAAACGCAGGTCGAGTAGCGTTCCTGAGATTCGTCAAACTTCGGATTCGGGAGAACGCCGAAGTCGTATTCCATTTCACGAAGGAAGGTTTCGATCTTCTGGAACGTGATGCCGCAGAAGTACGCGCGGCCTTCTTCAAAGACCTTGAACGAACGTTCGTGCTGCGCCGTTTCGTAGTTCGCGTTCGTGCCGATCAGAGCTGCGTAAATCTTGTTGTAAATATCAACGGCCTTTTCCTGATCCAGCTTCAGAACAACGTTCCCCGCATCGTCAAATTCACTGAAGTCGCCGCCCGCACCGTACAGAAGTGCCGTCGGATAGTCGCTCCAGCACGTCAGCGAGAACAGGTCGTCTTCTACCTTGATTTCCCCGTCGCCGTTCAGGTCGGTCGTCTTGCCGTCTGCCAGTACCTGATACTTGTCATACGTCCAAGTGCCGTTCAGCGCATCTTCGTAGGGGTACGTCATGCCGTTGTCATCAAACAGGTTCTTGTTGAACAGCATACATTCGGACGTCAGAAGCTCCGTAGGCGAAATGTCGCCGATCGCAAGGAACAGATTCCCCTGCACCGTCATGTCCGCTACTTCGTCCTGGTCCCACCATACCTGCTTCAGGTCAACGCCCGGCAGGTCGTAGAAGTTGTAAAGATAGCCGCCCGTTCCCATCGGGTGCGCCGTGTAGTTCGACAGATACAGCTCGTAGGACATATCGCCCGCCTGTGCATCGGCCTTTACCATGTTGTTGATGCTGCCGTAATCCGTCTGTTCCGCGCTCATCTTGACGTTGTACAGTTCGGACACCCGCGAGTTTCTCGCAAATACAAGGTCGTTCAGCGTCGCACCGGTCATTTCTTCCGCCAGAATGTCTACATGACGGCTGTCCTGGTTCGTCGAAATCATCCGGTAGTCACGTCCGCCGAAATCCTTTATCGTCAGCGTGTCTTCCGCCTTCGGACGCTCCGTTTCTTCCGGAACCGTTTCTTCTTCCGTTACAGCAACTTCTGCGGTTGCGTTTTCCGCGCCGGATACCGCTGCGTCCGTATTTTCTGTGGTTGCGCTTTCCGAGCAGGACAGCAGAGTTCCTGCGGTCAGCAGCGCGCACAGAAGCATACAAAACAGTCTTTTCTTTGCCATGATTCTAAATCTCCTTTTTTCCGCTATGCGGAATTCAATCATTTGACGTAGATAATCATAACACATATTCATGAACACATTATGAATACTAAAAAATTAACACTCTTTATTAAAAAATATCTTCCGCACCTTCCAGTGACCGTACCGCGCACAGGACAATCGGTGCCGCAATCATGCCGCCGATGCCGCCGATCCGCCAGCCGAGGTACAGGCACGCGAGTGCCACAAACGGATGTACCCCCGTCATCCGCCCGATCAGGCGCGAATCGAGGAACTGCCGGATCAGATAGATCACGCCGAGCAGAACCAGCAGTGCCAGTCCGCGCCGTGCCTCGCCGTACAGGAATTCCCAGACTGCCCACGGAACCAGCACACAGCCGCATCCCAGCACCGGCAGAACGTCGATGACCGCAATAATCAGTGCCGCCGCGAGGGCGTAATTCACCCCGATCACGCTCAGCCCCACGGTCAGCTCGAAAAACGTCACTGTCATGATCGTCAGGTACGTCCGCAGATACAGAAAGACCGCGCCGGACACTTCGCCGAAAATCCGTTCCGTCTTCCGTATCATCCCGGACGGCAGCAGTTCCCGGATGCTGTCCGCAATTCCGGCCGGATCCGCCGTCAGGTAAATGAACGCAAAAAACGTGACGACGGCAGAAAACACGCTTCCCGGCACCGCGCCGACGATCCCGCCGAGAAACGCTGCCGCCGAGGACGCAAGCGAAGCCGCCGCATCGGTCAGCGCACCGGACAGCATCGGCCGCAGACGGGATTCCGAATCCACCGAAAACGGCAGCATATCCAGCAGAGTCCCGAACAGTTCCGCTGCTTTTTCCGCATAATCCGGTAGATGCCCGATCATGTCCCACAGCTGCGATGCCAGAACGCCCGAAAGCAGTGCGGTACCGGTGACTGTTCCGATGCACACAAGAACAGCAAACACCGCGCATCCCGCTTTTTCGGGCACGCGGCACTGTCGGCTGAGAAACACTCCCAGCGGCCGTACCAGTCGGGAAGCGACGTAGGCGAGAACAAACGGAAGGAGCGACGAACCGATGTATTTCATAAAAAATTCCGCGAAAATCAGGGCAAGGACTGCGGTCAGGAGAACCTGTGGAAAAGTGCGCGTTTTGCGGATGGGGTCGGACATAGAGGAACCACCTTTCGGGGATATTTTATTCTATAAGTATTCCCCGAGATTAAAAATCTTCTCATATTTATTTGACAATCCGCCGCATATCTGCTAAAATAAAGAAAAACCTTACTAATATAAAGGAAGGCTCGACTATGACCATTACCAACTACCCGTATGGCGGGGTTCTCCTGCTCGAACCCGCACCGTTTGCGCTGGACGAAAAGACCCGCGCCGCGCTTCTGGAAAAATGGGACGCGGCCAACTACGACGGCGAAGTGGACGATCTTCTCGACGAAGCGGAAGCCGTTGCCAGCCCCTGTGCGTTCCTGCGCCGCGCGTATGTGACCGCCGTGGATGAAGCAGGCGCAACGCTGACGGTCGAAGATGCCGAAGGCGAACCGAAAACGTACCGGATCGACAGTCCGCTGGTTGCTGAAAAACTTCATCCGAACACAACGGTGGTCGGCACCGTGACGACCTGCGGCCGTGCGCTGTACGACATTTCCGTCGCGTACAAGGACGACCCGCTCCTGCGCGAAGTGGCGGAAGACGTATGCCTTGCGTATATGCGCCACGTCTCCGTCGCCCTGCACGAATATCTCCGCGAACACATCTACGGCGGGGACAAGTTCTCCCGTCTCAGCCCCGGTTCCCTCTCCTCATGGGACATCACGGGACAGAACTCCCTGTTCGCGCTCCTCGGCGAAGGCGCAGACCTCACCGGCGTCGAACTGACCCCCTCCTACCTCATGATCCCCTACAAATCTGCGTCCGGTCTCTCCTTCCCGACGGACTCCCCCTTCGAGTCCTGTATGCGCTGCCCCCGCCAAAACTGCCCCAACCGTCGAGCGGAATATCAGGAAGCATGAGTTTTTTCGCGGGGAACCTTTTTTAAGGAAAAAGGTTCCCCGCACCCCTCCAAAAACCTTTTTAACATAAAAGTCAGACAAAGTTTGTGCAGATTTTGAGTGCATGATTTTTGCTTTGGCTGGCTGATTTAAACTTTATCAAAAAATTTTTCTCATATAAGAAAGGATTCTCCCTATGAAACGACTGATTTCTCTGATTCTTGCACTGCTTGCTTCTCTTGCGGCGGTGTTCTGCATTTCCGGATGTTCCAAAGAGGAAGCGGAGGAAACAACCGCGGCTTCGGGAGAAACAGGTGAAACCATCATGGTACAGATCGAAATGGACAACGGCGGCATCATCAAGCTGGAGCTCTATCCGGACATCGCGCCGATCACCGTAGCGAACTTTGAAAAGCTCGTGAAGGAAGGCTTCTACGACGGCCTGATCTTCCACCGCGTTATCAAGAACTTCATGATCCAGGGCGGCGACCCGACCGGTACCGGCATGGGCGGCGCAAAGGAAACCATCAAGGGCGAATTCGCTTCCAACGGCGTAACCAACACCCTCTCCCACACCCGCGGCGTAATCTCCATGGCACGCAGCCAGAAGAAGGACAGCGCGTCTTCGCAGTTCTTCATCTGCCACGCAGACGCGAAGTATCTTGACGGCGACTATGCGGCATTCGGCAAGGTCATCGAAGGCATGGACGTTGTCGATGAAATCGCCGGCGTCAAGACCAACTTCAACGACAAGCCCCTCGTGGATGTTGTCATGAAGTCCGTTACAATTATTGAATAATAAGCGATATTACACAGAAAAACAGGACGTTCCTCATCAAACGTCCTGTTTTTTTATTCATTGTCATAAATCCATTCGAGAAGTTCGTCGTACTTCATTTCGCCCGATGCCACGGCAAAACCCACACGCACCACGTCATCCACCGTCGGATGAATCCGGATTCCGTTGACCTCAAGAAACGTCAGCAGGACATACATCCCGATCCGCTTGTTCCCGTCCACAAAGGCATGGTTGGAAATCAGGGCATAGCCGATCCTTGCCCCCTTTTCCTCCTTTGTCGGATACAGCTCCGCCCCGTCAAATGTCTGAAACGCGGATTCCAGCGCGCTGTCGAGCAGGTCAAAATCACGGATATTGGGGTCTCCGCCGGTTTCTTCCGTAATCAGTTTGTGAAGCAGAAGCACTTTTTCCTGACTGAACTTAATCATTTCGCCAGCTCCTCAAACGCACGGCGGTACTGTTTCAATACCCGCGCGGCGACAAAATCAATCTTTTCATCATCGGTCATTTCAATCGAAGTGTCCTTTTCCAGATCGACAAGCCGGTATTTCGGTTTATTGTTCTTGAAAATATACACTTCCCCGTTTTTCTCCACCAGCCGGGCAACTTTGGAAAAATTCTGATTTGCCTCGGAAATCGAAACAATCTGTTTGGTATTGATGTTCATGTTTGTTCTCCTTCCGTCTTTCTGTCCTTATTATACACATATTTTAGGATATTGTCAACCTAAAATTCACACAAGCTAAAATTTATTTTGATAAATATCTAAAAACATCTTGACAAAAAGTATTTCGATGAATATAATAATACTCAAGGAAGGACGGTGTTGTAAATGACACAGAATTATCTCCCCAAAGATGCGGCACAATACCCGAAAACGTCTGCCGCACGAACCTTCATGGTCGAAACTGCCCTGAAAATCGCCGACGGATACGCCGAACACCTCAAAACCCTCGCCAAAGAAGACAGAATGCAGAAAAAAGTACTGTCCATCCAGAAATCCATGGCGGAAAACTGCGCCGGATTCGCCGCCATGGCGTTCACAAAAACGACATGGCCGGAACAGATTGCGCGGCGGGAAACGATTCTCCGCAACCACACGCAGGTTCTCGCACCATACGCCGACGCAATCGGGAAAATGTCCGAAGACGAAAAATTCGCCTTTCTCCTGTACGCGCACACCAACTGGTTCCTGCATAATGCCTTTCTCAACAAGCATATCGAAAATCTGAACGCCGCCAAAGCCATCGGACAGCCGGAAAAAGCTTTTGACGACCGCGTGATCGTCGGCACCGTCTATGCCATCTGCCGGGAATGGCGGACATGGTGGAGAGAAAACGGCTCCGCACCGTTCGACGACTGGACTTACGAAGACTCCCCCTGGGAAGACGCTTAACCAATCTCAGCTACCGAAAGGAATCCTTATCATGAATACCCACGAAATTCTCATAAAAATGCCCGACGCGGCAGAGTATCCGAAAACCATCGAAACCCAGCAGATCCTCGCCGACATCGCCACCCGCCATGTCGAAGCGATCACTGCCGAAGCCGCCGCACTCACCCCGGACAACAAGCTTCAGAAGAAAGCTCTCATGATTGCCAAAAACATGGCGCAGCTCTGCAATACCTTCACCGGCTACACGTTCGGTGCCAAAACCGTGAGCGACTACGTTGCCAAGCGTATGAAGCTCGTCCGCGACAACCGCTGCACCGATGAAATCGAAGATCAGCTCGCCGTTCTTGCTCCCGACGAACTCGGTATGTTCTCCGTCTTCGCCCATGCGACATGGCTCCTGCACAACGCCTTCTTCGACAAGCACACCGCCGAAATTCACGAAGCCTACCAGAACGGTCATCCGGAAAAGGTGTTCGAGGCAAACATCATTCTCCGCGTTCTCAACGCCGTCTGCCTCGAATGGCACGGATGGTGGCGCGAAAACGGTTCCGTCCCGTTCGAAAAATGGACGTACGATACCCATCCCGCCGATCAGTACCAGAATACCGAAGAAACGGAGGCATAACTATGGCAGTCAACGGCATCAACGCCCTCGCACTGTTCAAAGCCCTCGGAGACGAATCCCGTCTGCATATCGTCCAGATCCTGCTTCAGGGCGAATCCTATGTGGAACTGATTGCAAACCGTCTCGGGCTTACCAGTGCGACGGTCAGCCACCACCTCAAAAAACTGGAGGAAGCAGGTCTCGTCGAGTGCCATCGTACCCAGTTTTACATGATCTACTCCCTCAAACCCGGTGTTCTCGGCAATACCCTCGAGGAACTCATCGCCGAGATTCCGCAGAATGTGGACGATGACACAAAATACCGCCAATCGGTGATCGAAAACTTCATGCCGTACGGAAAACTCAAGCAGCTTCCCGCCCAGCAGAAAAAACGCGAGATCATCCTGCGCCACATCCTGTCGAGCCTCCCGAAACAGGACAGCTACACAGAAAAGGAAATCAACGAACACATCAAGCAGTTCCACGACGACTACTGCTTCCTCCGCCGCGAAATGATCTCCTTCGGCATGATGACGCGCAGCCACGAAAGCGGCGAGGAACGCTATTATCTCAAAGAATAAGCCCATGGCGGTCCCCCTGCTGTCTCTGACGCAGCGGAAACGTACCGCCGGATGTGCAGACGCGCGCAAATTCTGCCTTCCCCGCAGCAGAACGCAGACATGACCGAATTTATAAAATCCAAGGAGTGATCCTATGAATATCATCACCGCAGAGGAAGCAAAAAATCTGCTTCTTGCATACGAATCCGAAAATGCGGCCGTTCTGGAAGAAATCGACTTCATGGCACGCAACGCCGCAGAAAACGAATATCTCACTCTCGGGAATGCCCTCATCATCCACTGGCTCTTCCGGGGAGAAAACTTCACCAAAGTCTGCCCGCTCGGCAGCGACTGGGATATGGACGAAGTTCTCGCGTATCTTGTGGAAAACCGCAAGGGTTCCAACATCCAGATCGACGTTCAGAAATCCGATGACAAAGTGAAATCCGCTCTCATGAACCGCATGAGCGGCCATTTCACCTTCCGCAAGACCTACACCGACTACGTCCTCACTTCTCCCTGCACCATCGAAGAAGACCCGTCCGTCCGCCTGCTCACCGCCGACGACCGCGATGCCTTCCTCGCTATGGAGTACACACAGGAACAGTACCGTCCGCCGCTGTCCATCCTCTTTGACAGCTATGTCATCAATAAGGTGGAGGACGGCAAAATCCTGGCGTTCTTCGAGGACGGAAACATCACCGGTTCCCTCTCCTTCGTCCACCAGTCCGGCGCATACTACGATGTCGATTATGTATGGACAGCCCCGTCCCGCCGAGGGACCGGCATCGGCAGCCGCCTGACCGCCGCCTACATCCGCGAAATCCAGCAGAACGGCGGCATCCCGATGATATCCAACCCCAGAACCGAACCCTCCCTCAAAATTGCAGCAAAATACGGCTTCACCCTCAACCGCGAGACCTTCTCTTTTGAATAATTTTTCTCGGGGAAACCTTTTTTAAGGAAAAAGGTTTCCCCGAACCCCTTCCAAAAACCTTTTCAATTATAAAAATTAACAAAAAAACGTGCAGATTTGGAATACCATAACGGCTGTTCAGCTGACAGCAGTTATATACTTCAAATCTGCACGTTCTTTGTCTGCCTTTTCCAGTCCAAAAAGGTTTTGGAAAGGGGCGCGGGGGAAACCTTTTCCTTAAAAAGGTTTCCCCCGCAAAACGACATTTTATCAAATTAATACATACCGCCCATGCCGCCGCCCATGCCTGCCTGAGGAGCTGCTGCTTCCTTTTCGGGCTGGCTTACGACGAGAGCTTCGGTGGTGAGTACGGTGGATGCAACGGACGCTGCGTTCTGGAGTGCGGAACGAGTAACCTTCTTCGGGTCAACGATACCCTTTTCCATCATGTCAACGTATTCTTCGTTGTATGCGTCGAAGCCGTAGCCGATCTTGCCGGAGGAACGGATCTTGTCAACAACAACGGAGCCTTCGAAGCCTGCGTTTTCCGCGATCTGACGAACGGGAGCTTCCAGAGCCTTGACTACGATCTGGATACCGGTCTTTTCGTCGCCTTCTGCGGTGTCGAGAAGCTTTGCAACTTCGTCGATTACGTTCAGATATGCGGTACCGCCGCCGGCTACGATGCCTTCTTCAACTGCCGCACGGGTAGCGTTGAGAGCGTCTTCGATGCGGAGCTTCTTTTCCTTCATTTCGGTTTCGGTAGCAGCACCAACCTTGATAACAGCTACACCGCCGGAGAGCTTTGCAAGTCTTTCCTGGAGCTTTTCACGGTCGAAATCGGAAGTGGTGGTTTCGATCGCTGCCTTGATCTGGGAAATACGAGCCTTGATATCTTCGGACACACCTGCACCGCCGACGATGATGGTATTGTCCTTGTTAACCTTAACCTGACGAGCCTGACCGAGCTGAGCGATTTCCGCTTCCTTGATGTCGAGGCCGAGTTCATCGCAGATTACTTCACCGCCGGTGAGGATTGCGATGTCGCGGAGCATTTCCTTACGTCTGTCGCCGAAGCCCGGAGCCTTGACTGCAACGCAGGTGAAGGTGCCGCGGAGCTTGTTGAGAACGAGCGTGGTGAGTGCTTCGCCTTCTACGTCTTCAGCGATAATGAGGAGCTTCTTGCCGGACTGAACGATCTGTTCGAGAAGGGGAAGAATGTCCTGTACGTTGGAGATCTTCTTGTCGGTGATGAGAACGAGAGCGTCGTCGAGGACAGCTTCCATCTTATCGGTATCGGTTGCCATGTAGGGAGAGAGGTAACCGCGGTCGAACTGCATACCTTCAACAACTTCGCTGTAGGTTTCCGCAGACTTGGATTCTTCAACGGTGATAACGCCGTCGGAAGTAACCTTTTCCATAGCGTCTGCGATGAGAGTACCGATTACTTCGTCGCTTGCGGAAACGGTACCGACACGCGCGATGTCTTCCTTGCCGTTTACGGTCTTTGCGATGCCTTCGAGAGCAGCTACAGCCTTGTCAACTGCCTTCTGGATACCCTTGCGGATAACCATCGGGTTCGCACCGGCGGTAACGTTCTTCATGCCTTCGTGGATGAATGCCTGAGCGAGAAGGGTAGCGGTGGTGGTACCGTCACCGGCTGCATCGTTGGTCTTGGTAGCAACTTCACGGACGAGCTGTGCGCCCATGTTTTCTGCGCCGTCTTCGAGTTCGATTTCCTTGGCGATGGTTACGCCGTCGTTGGTGATGAGGGGAGTGCCGTACTTCTTGTCGAGAACAACATTTCTGCCCTTCGGGCCGAGCGTGATCTTAACTGTATCTGCGAGCTTGTCAACGCCGTTGATAAGTGCGTTGCGAGCGTCGATTCCGTAAAGAATATCCTTAGCCATTGTGTATATCTCCTGTAATGAGTTAGTTTATCAAAAATTATTCAACGATTGCGAGAATATCGCTCTGCTTGACGATGTTGTATTCTACGCCGTCGCACTTGATTTCGGTACCTGCGTACTTGCTGGTGATAACCTTGTCGCCGACCTTAACGAGCATAACAACTTCCTTGCCGTCGATCAGTCCGCCGGGGCCTACTGCGATAACTTCCGCAACCTGCGGCTTTTCCTTTGCTGCGCCGGGAAGAACGATACCGGTCTTGGTGGTTTCTTCCGCTTCAACGAGCTTAACTACAACTCTGTCAAAAAGAGGCTTGAGTGTCATTGTGTGTACTCCTTCTTTATGTGAATGGTATATTATTTGTTTTGTGATTCCCGGATTTAGCACTCGTTTTGTGTGACTGCTAAACTCATGAGCATATTGTACGCTCACCATCCATAAAAATCAAGGGTTTTTTTGATAGTTTACACTTAATTAACATTTTATTCCGATCAAAAACCGCGCAGAACAAAAATCAGCACTCCGGAGAGTGCTAATTTTTTATGAGTCCTTCGATTATCGCTCCGCCTGAATTACCGGCAGCCCGAACAGGAACAGGATGTATTCCCGTACCCCCGGATCCTTGTCCTCCGGCATGAAGTTTCCGTCAATATAGAACGCATAGCCCATGCCGCAGTAAACGCCGGAACCGCCGCCGTCGCTCGTGACCGTCGGGAACGCCAGAACCGGTTTGTGTCCCAGAAGCGCGACCGTTCCGAGATCGACCGCCGTCAGCGCGATCCAGACCGCCAGCACGATCAGCAGAATTTTGAAACCTTTCCTCATGCCTTTCCTCAGTTCAGCGTGACCGTCACGATAAATCCGTCCACGTTGTTGCCGGAAATTTCATGTTCTGCATAATTTGCGATCTGCGGGATTGCGATTTCCGTCGTTTCTCCTTCGGATGCCGGAACGTAATATGTCAGCCAGCCGCCCGAAACGTTGGCAAGCTCGTCCGCCGTCACTTCCGTCAGATCACGGTCGGCGGAAATGTGCAGCAGCTTCGTATCCGGCGTGTAGTTCTTCAGCTCGTCCAGATATTCCTCCAGACACAGGTCAAGCGCGTCCACAGCGTAGGCGTGCGGCAGCCCGACATAGCGGAAGTGCCACTGCTCGTGACCGATCCCCGTCAGGTTCGCCTTGTCTTCCGGATACCGGAGAATGTACCCGTATTCCGTGCAGTGATCCCATACCCATGTGCCAAATTCATGATCGACCAGCGGAATCGAGAATCCATCGTCCGTATAGAACCCAAGGTCGCACGCCAGACCCGTATGGTGCTCGGAATGTCCCGGAACCGCAACGTAGGTCTTCGTGTATTCTTCACCATAGTTGGTCAGGTTGGAGTCCCAGATGCGCTGCTGATCCGCAATCGTCCGGTGTCCGCTGTAAACAAGCAGATCGTCACAGCCGGTATCGGCCACCAGTCCGGCCACCAGTTCTTCCAGCGCGGCAAACGCTTCCGGAATCATGCCGAGCGTTGTGCTGGACACTTTGATTTTTCCGGTACGTTCGTTGTAGGCGTTCACGAGCGTCACGTCATCGACTTTATCATTGTAGGAATATTCGAAGTTGACGAGAACCAGATCGCCCTCGTTGATCGTCGAATTCTGTACGGCCACTACGGAAGGCTGTCCCGCCGGTACGGATTCCTCCGCCGTTTCTCCGGACGTTTCCGCATCCGGAAGCGCGAGATTTTCGGAAACTTCCGCATTGTTCTGTGCATCCTGAATGATGCTTTCCATGCCGGGCGGCGTAACGGCATCGTCCGTCGTTTCGGGATGCTTGGAAATCTGATACGCCGATACTCCGACAACTGTCCCGATCAGCAGAACAAAAATCACCGCGCCCGCATTGATGCGTACCTTGCGTTTGCGTCTGCGTCCCACAGCGGGTTCCGGCGGCACGGGATTCGGACGACGCTGCCCGTTCGGATTCGGCACTCTCTGACCGTTGTAATTCTGCGGCGGATAATTCGGATTCGGACGACCCGCTCCCGCCCCGTTCGGACGTGCGGCACCGTTTCCTGCCGGACGCTGTCCGTTGGGATTCGTGCGCGGCATCGCACCGGCATTCTGCCCCGCCCCGTTGTTCATCCGCATTCCCGCAGCACGCGCAGCCGCCAGACGCCGACGTTCCTCATCGGTCAGCGGCCGTCTCTGTCCCTGCGGAGGCTGTCCCTGCACAGGACGTCTCTGCGGCGGATTCGGTACCGGATTTCCTTCAAAATCCAGATTATATGTACGATCGGATGGATTCTGATTGTTGTTCAAAGTTCACACCATTCCTTTATTTCATTAACTCTCGTACCTTATATTATAAAATACAACGCCCGCGAAATCAAGACCATGCGGGAATTTCTAATGTAAAAAATTATTAAGAATTCCACAAAAAAAGGCGGCACAGCAACCCCATACCGCCGCCCCAACCAAAACTTTTCTCTGTCTTTTCCAGATTAAAATTTTTTGGAAAGGGTTCGGGAAAACCTTTTTTCCAAAAAAGGTTTTCCCGAGAAATTCCATTCTATTCAATTAGTCGTCCATTGCGTCTTTTCTGGAGAGATTGAATCTGCCCTTTTCGTCGGTGCCGAGGAACTTGACCTTGATCTTGTCGCCGACGTTGCAGACGTCTTCTACCTTTTCGGTACGCTTACGGTCGAGCTTGGAGATGTGTACCATGCCTTCCTTCTTCGGTGCGAATTCAACGAATGCGCCGATCGGGATGATTCTGGTAACGGTACCTTCGTAAACCGCGCCTACTTCGGGTTCGAAGATGATGCCTTCGATGGTCGCCTTTGCAGCGGCGATGCCTGCCTTTTCGATACCTGCGATGAAGATGGAACCGTCGTCTTCGATGTTGATCGTGGTAGCGGTGTCTTCCTGAATCTGCTGGATGACCTTACCCTGCTTGCCGATAACGTCGCCGATCTTTTCCGGCGGAATCTTCATGGAAAGCATCTTCGGAGCGTATTCGGAAACTTCCGCACGCGGAGCAGCGATCGCCTTGAGGATAACTTCGTCGATGATGTAATCACGACCCTTGTGGGTAACAGCGAGAGCTTCCTTGATGATTTCGGGAGTCAGACCGTCAATCTTGAGGTCCATCTGGATGGAGGTGATACCCTTGTGAGTACCTGCAACCTTGAAGTCCATGTCGCCGTAGAAGTCTTCGAGACCCTGAATGTCGATCATGGTCATCCAGCGGTCGCCTTCGGTAATCAGACCGCAGGAGATACCTGCAACGGGAGCCTTGATCGGAACACCTGCGTCCATGAGGGCGAGGGTGGAACCGCAGACGGAAGCCTGAGAGGTGGAACCGTTGGAGGAGATAACTTCGGATACGCAGCGGATTGCATAGGGGAATTCTTCAACAGAAGGAAGAACCGGAACGAGGGAACGTTCTGCAAGCGCACCGTGACCGATTTCGCGGCGGCCCGGGCTTCTTACAGCCTTTGCTTCACCGGTGGAGTAACCGGGCATATTGTAGTGGTGCATATAACGCTTGGTTTCTTCTTCGGAGATACCGTCGAGCATCTGAACGTCGGAGATGGAACCGAGGGTAGCGATGGTCATAACCTGCGTCTGACCTCTGGTGAACATACCGGAACCGTGGTCACGGTTGAAGAGGTGAACTTCGGCTGCGAGAGGACGGATCTGATCCATGCGGCGGCCGTCTACGCGCTTCTGTTCGTCGAGAAGCCAGCGACGGACGATCTTCTTCTGAATCTTGTAGAGAACTTCGTCGAGGACAACGTGCATTTCTTCCTTGCCTTCGTCGAACTTACTGTAAACCGCTTCGGTGATGGGAGCCATCTTCGCGTCGCGTACGTTCTTGTCGTCGGTGTCAAGAGCAACCTTGACATCTTCCGCACAGAATTCGTAAACCGCGTCAAAGAGGTTCTGATCGAGTTCTGCGGAGGGATATTCAAACTTCGGCTTGCCTACTTCAGCAACGATGCTGTCGATGAAGGTGCAGAGCTTCTTGATTTCTTCGTGAGCGAGCATGATCGCTTCGAACATCTTGTCGTCGTCCACTTCAGCAGCACCTGCTTCGATCATAACGACCTTCTGGTGAGTACCGGCAACGGTCAGTTCGAGGCTGCTGCGATCACGCTGTTCTGCGGTGGGGTTGATGATGAGACCTTCTTCTTCGGTCAGACCAACGAACACGCCGCCGATCGGGCCGTTCCACGGAATGTCGGAGATGGAGAGCGCGATGGACGCACCGATCATACCGGCGATTTCGGGAGAGCAGTCGTGGTCAACCGCAATAACGAGAAGGGAGATGGCGATGTCGTTGCGGAGATCCTTCGGGAAGAGCGGACGAACGGGACGGTCGATCACACGGGAGGTGAGGATCGCCTTTTCGCTCGGACGGCCTTCTCTCTTGAGGTAGGAACCGGGGATGCGGCCTACCGCGTAGAGACGTTCTTCGAAGTCGATGGAAAGGGGAAGGAAGTCGATGCCGTCGCGCGGACGTTCGGAAGCGGTCGCACACGCGAGAACTGCGGTGTCGCCGTAACGAACGAGTACGGAACCGTTTGCGAGACCTGCCATCTTACCGGTTTCGATCACGAGAGGACGGCCGGCGAGATCATAGGAAAATGTCTTGTAATTTTCAAACATTTCGAGAATACCTTTCTGTAATAAAAATATGGAAGGAATACCCGCACCGCTGAGGCTCAGCACTTAAACAAAAACGCGATGCGCGTTTTTGTTTAACTAATGGCTAATGACTAAGAGTGAATGACTATACCGGACTTTCCGTCTTACGACAGCCGGAAGGCTCAGACAGCTATTCACCATTAGCTCTTAGTTCTTAGTCAAACTCGTGTTCTTGTTTAACTGCTAATCCGGAGCGGCGTTACCGCATATTCCTGGAAAATTGCCAGTAGTTCGCGAAAAAATATACTGCGGCGGATTTTACCCGGGTAAATCCGCGGTCCGCCGCAGCATCGATGTCTGTTTAACTTAACTTGGAGAAAAGCCTGTTTGAAGAATACTTATCTTCTGAGACCGAGCTTTTCAACGATTGCACGATAACGTTCGATATCGTTTTCCTTGAGGTAACCGAGAAGGTTGCGGCGATGACCAACCATCTTGTTCAGACCGCGGCGGCTGTGATGGTCCTTCTTGTTTGCCTTGAGGTGTTCGGTAAGGGTGTCGATTCTGTAGGAGAGGATAGCGATCTGAACTTCGGGAGAACCGGTATCGCCTTCGTGAACCTTATAAGTATCAATAATTTCCTGCTTCTTTTCCTTGGTGAGCATTGTAGTAAGCTCCTTTCACCTGTAAAAAATAATTAAGATCGGACATTGTCCCGAAGCGCAGCAGACGGCGGGTGATGCGTCGCTCGACGACCGTGCATCCGTCAACCGGGAAACGGGCAGTCCGAAGGTTATTATACCACAAAAACGGGATTTTGTAAACGTTTTTCGAAAAAAGTTATGCCAAAAATTTGTTCTTTCCACGGGGGGAGATATGTGGAAATTGCAAGTTTGGAAGGAAGAAAAAAGTACCGTTCCGGTACTTTTTTCTTCCTTTATAAACCAACGCCATTCGCAAAACACAATTTTATACAAATTACCCGTTGACAAGCCCGCACGCAGTGTGATATAATAAATGCACCTCGCGCAGAGGGCTATTTTTTTGCGCGCAGACCGGCAGTAGGTCCGCCGCAAGAATCCCCGCAGAGGGAGGTACAACAAGCGACGAACCCCCGTTCGTCAAAATCTTCAAGGAGGTGCCGATCAATGAGAGTTAAGATCACTCTTGCCTGCAGCGAATGCAAAGCCCGCAACTACGATACGAAGAAGAACAAGAAGAACGACCCTGACAGAATCGAACTCAATAAGTACTGCCGCTTCTGCCGTAAGCACACCCTGCACAAGGAAACCAAATAATTTCGAGTAAGGAGCTATTCGACATGGCTGAAAAGGAAAACAAGACCGAACTCGAAAAAACCGAAGCGAAAAAGCCCGCTAAGGAAAATAAGCCGAAGGAAGACAAGCCCTCCCTCGGTCAGAGATTCGGCACATGGTTCAAGTCCATCAAGTCCGAATGTAAGAAGATTTCGTGGGCATCCTGGAATTCTGTCCGCTCGAACAGCATCGTTGTTATCGTCAGCGTGCTGATTATCAGTGCTGTTCTTGGTATTCTTGACTACTGCTTCTCCGGAGCAATCGTCGGTCTGAGCCGCCTCATCTGAGTCCCGGCGACGATCCCCGCGTGTGTGACGCTTCAGCAACAATTACGGAGGTTACAGGTATTTAATGAGCGATATTAATGAAATGAACCAAGGTCTGCGTTGGTATGTCGCGCACACCTATTCCGGCTACGAAAACAAAGTTAAGGCGAATCTTGAAAAGATCGTGGAAAACCGCGGTCTCGGCGATAAAATCGTCGATATCCGTATTCCCACGGAAATCGTCGTCGAATCCGACGGCGGTAAGGAACGCGAAGTTGAGAATAAAATTTTCCCGGCTTACGTCCTTATAAAAATGGAAATGAGCGATGAAACCTGGCACATCGTCCGCAATATCCGCGGCGTCACCGGTTTCGTTGGCCCGGGATCCAAGCCCGTGCCGCTCACCGACGAAGAAGCTGCCGCCATCATCCGCGAAGAGCCCGAAGTTACCACTTCTGCTTCCTTCCAGGTCGGCGATCTCGTCAACATCATCGACGGCGTATTCCGCGGTTACAGCGGAAAGCTCGAATCGATCAGCGAAGAAACCGGCGAAGTTACCGTCGTTGTTTCCACGGTCGGTCGTGATATGTCCGTCACCCTCGATAAGAAATTTATCGAAAAGGCAAAGGATTGACCCTCTGCCTCAATCGTTTACGGTGCGGCGCAGCCGTCAAGTGCGTCAGATAGTGGGAGAGAGATTAATTTTTTGTAAAGTCTCTCGTCAGAAACCACAGATGGAGGAAATTTGCTATGGCAAAGAAAATTGTCGGCTATATCAAGCTTCAGCTTCCCGCTGGTAAGGCTACTCCCCAGCCGCCGGTAGGTCCTGCGCTTGGTGCATACGGTGTTGCTATCCCGAACTTCACCAAGGAATTTAACGAAAGAACCAAGAATGACATCGGTCTCATCATCCCGGTCGTTATCACCGTATACGCTGACCGTTCGTTCACCTTTATCACCAAGACCCCGCCGGCACCCGTTCTGATCAAGAAGGCGTGCGGCATCGAAACCGCTTCCGCAGCTCCGAACAAGACCAAGGTTGCTACCATCAAGAAGGATCAGGTTCGCCAGATCGCTGAAACCAAGATGAAGGACCTCAACGCAGGCTCCATCGAAGCAGCTATGAGCATGATCGCTGGTACCGCTCGTTCCATGGGCGTAGTTGTTGAAGAC
The DNA here is from genome assembly GCA_015065295.1 of Oscillospiraceae bacterium. GTDB lineage: Bacteria > Bacillota > Clostridia > Oscillospirales > CAG-272 > UMGS1696. Next base: position 15,159 of record SVQN01000028.1, on the reverse strand, counting down.
TGAGGAGGACGGAAAGAATGTTTAAGGGTAAGAAATATGTAGACAGCGTAAAGCTGATCGAAAAGTCCAAGGTATATGATCCCGCAGAAGCTCTGGCTCTCGTTTGCCAGACTTCCAAGGCGAAGTTCGACGAAACCATCGAAGTACACTTCCGCATGGGTCTCGACGGCCGTCACGCTGACCAGCAGATCCGTGGTGCTGTTGTTCTCCCCAACGGTACCGGTAAGACCGTTCGCGTTCTCGTATTTGCGAAGGGCGACCGCGCAAACGAAGCAAGAGAAGCCGGTGCTGACTATGTCGGCGACGTTGATCTTGTTGAAAAGATCCAGAAGGAAAACTGGTTCGACTTCGACGTTGTTATCGCTACTCCCGACATGATGGGTACCATCGGTCGTCTCGGTCGTGTTCTCGGTCCGAAGGGTCTCATGCCGAACCCGAAGTCCGGTACTGTTACCATGGACGTTGCGAAGGCAATCAACGAAGCTAAGGCTGGTAAGATCGAATACCGTCTCGACAAGACCAACCTCGTTCACTGCCCGATCGGTAAGGCTTCCTTCGGTGCAGAAAAGCTTGCTGAAAACTTCAACACTCTCGTTGGCGCAATCAACAAGGCTCGTCCGGCTGCTGCTAAGGGTCAGTACATCAAGAACTGCGTTATCGCTTCCACGATGGGCCCCGGCATCAAGGTCAACACCTCTAAGCTCGGCTAAGATTGGATATAAAAAGACGATTCTCCGGAATCGTCTTTTTTGTTTTATTGGGTTTAGCCTGCGCCTTCCATCAGTTTATAGATATCACTGTATTCGTAGGAAACCATTTCAATCGAAAAATCCGGTGATGTTCCATCGTCATATATATCATTTTCCAAAGCAGTCAGTTTCACCTGCGCGGTAATCACGGGAATTTTTTCAAAATCACACGCGGTCACGGTCAACCAATATTCATGACCGATACTTGGTTCAAAATTATCATGAAAAGTTGCAACTTCCCGATCGGTAAGAACCAGATTGCGTCCACTAACCAGTCCAAACGGAGTCACAGCCATATATCCCGGACGCGACAGAATGATTTCATAATCATTTTCAAAATCATAAAACCGCGTTGTGTAATCTTCCCCTCTTTTCCAGTAATCGCCCTGTGCGCCGACTGATACCTGTATATCACGGTTCGGAGGGGTGACAATGCAGATTCCGTCTTCATACTCAAAATGCAGATTGAAATTCTGCATATCCAGTCCTTTCTGCTGTAATTCAGCAATCCGGACAAGCTGTTTCGGTTCATTCAGCCGAAGCTGTTCCAAATTCCACGTTTCTCCGCTTTCGTCATACACATACGCCTTGATTTTCAGCGCATCCGTAATGGAAGTCACCGGCGTATCGTCCTTCTTCATGCAGGAACCGCCGCCGAACAGCAGAAGAAACGCCGTCAGCAGAGCGGCATATCTCAACAATTTACGTTTCATTTGTGGTAGCCCCCTTTCATTTTCTGTTTATAGAATACCATATATTATGATATATGTCAAGCAAAAAGATATAAAAAATGTGAGGCAAGGACGAAACTTTCCAAAAAAGTTCTTCCCTGCCTCGCACATTTTTATAATCCCAGCGTCCCGCACAGATCACCGAAGAAATCATACGGGATGAATTCCCCTTCCCGCATCATCCGGAGCACCGTTTCCGCGTCCGCCTTCTTAAATCCGCACGTTTCCCCCGGCTGAAGAACCACGTCTGCCGGGTCATATTCCGTCCGGAATACCCAGACCGTATTGTACGCCGCACCGTCGCCGCTGCTGTGGGGGTAGGTATACTCCTTGTAAATCACGCCGTCCGCGGGGTCAAGCCGCAGCCCAACTTCCTCGCGGACTTCCCGCAGAGCCGCCGTGAGAGAATCCTCTCCGGCAACCGCGCACCCGGCCGTCGTTTCCCACATACCGCCCGCACGTTTTTCAGGAGAACGCTGTGTAATCAGGAATTCCCCGCGCCCGTTCACGATCCATACGATCACCGACGGATGATAATCCCCCGGATTCATCGGTACGCCGCGTTCGTGAAACCGCCCGGTTTTGTTCCCGTGTTCGTCAACAATATCCCAGAGTTCCGGCATAATCATCCTCCTTTAAGTACACAATTCATTTACAAGCAATTGTCTCTATTTTCATAAAAACAATCTTTTTCCCATACTAAAGGATTTTCATCAATATAACGCCATATCTGCTTGTAATCCTCCGCATTACGAACTATATGCTCATAAAAACGAGCTTGCCAAATCGGAATACCGTTCGATTTTCCGTAGGGACACGGCGTGCCGTGTCCGTTTCTACATTCAGCACGATCCATCATTTGATGAATTTCCTTCGTTACAGCTGCTTTATAGGCACGGATAACCGTCGATACCGACTGTTTTGTTGGTTTAGAGAATTGTTCAAATTGTTCGTTTTCGGACACGGCACGCCGTGTCCCTACGAAAAAACTTACGTCTGGAAGAATCTCTATCAGCAAATGCACATGATTTGGCATCACAACATATTTCACAATTTGAATATTGCTTTTTCGACGCAACTCATTCGTAACAACAATCTGATGATCTGCGATTTCTCCCCACAGGTTATAGCACATTTTTTGTTCACATATTGTTCCAAAGAGACACTGCCGCGAATTGGTACAAATTGTAACAAAATATGCACCAACGCTTGAATAATCAAATTCTCTCAGACGAATCTGTTTTCGTTTAGGCAATTCCATCACAGACACGCGTACAGAATATTTCGTAATCTCGGCGAGATAAACGGCTCCTGATTGTTCAGCATGTGCTGCGTGTACACCAGCGCGACGTTGTTGTCGGGATCGAGAATCACCCATACACCGGCCGCGCCGCCCCAGCCGAATTCTCCCTTCGGACTGAGCGCGCCTGCCTTTTCCGGACGCATCATCGTCCGCACGCCGTAGCCGTAACCGTAGCCGGCGAGCTGATTCCACGAGAAATCGCGCACGATCTGCTCGTCCGTCAGCGTGTTCGTCCGCCACAGGTCGATCGTCGCACGGGACAGATAACGGTAGCCGTTCTTTGCCGTGCCGCCGTTCGCAATGCACGCCGCAAATTTCATGTAGTCCGCACATCCGGAAATAATCCCCGCTCCGCCGGAGTCGTAATTTTCTCCGAGAATATGGCCGCAGACGTTCTTCGTCGGCAGATACTTGCCGAGGTCGTCGCGGTAGTCGTACTGCACCGCCATCCGCGCGATTTTGTCCGCCGACGGCAGATTGTAGCAGGTATCGTCCATTCCGAGCGGATCGAACAGGACTTCCTTCGCGTAATCCCGCGGACGCTTGCCGGACACCGCTTCGATAAATCCCGCGAGAACATCGTGACACAGGCTGTACTGCCATTTCGTCCCCGGTTCAAAGCACAGCGGCGACTTTGCAATCGCCTTCACCACATCCAGTGTGGAGCATTTGTTGTCCGTCTTCTTCCGCAGTTCGTTGATCGCCGGTGTGTTGAAGTTGTAGTCGAACCCCGCCGTCATGTTGAACAACTGTCCGACCCGGATCGGATTCTTCGCCGGAACCAGCTCGTCCCGTCCGTCGATTTTCGTCCGGATCATCATATTCCGGAATTCCGGAATGTACTCGTACAGCGGATCGTTCATCGTGAACAGCCCCGCTTCGTGCAGACGGAGTGCCAGACTCGTCGTGATGACCTTCGATGCCGACCAGAAGAAATACAGCTCGTCGCCCTGCATCTTCCGTCCGTTCTCAGCGTCCGCCCAACCGGTCATATAGCGGTAGACTTCTTTCCCATCCACAAAAATGGAGCAGTCGTTCCCCGGAATACGCCAGTTCACCAGCCAGTCCTGAAATTCACGCATTCTTGTAAAATCCATAGATACCTCCATAGAATAAAGTGTTACGGGGAGAAACCCGTGCGAAAAGTTCCTCCCCCTTAAAATTAATCCAGATAATAAATTTCCATGTCGTTGATATACCCGGCGGCTACAAAAGACGCATACTGCGGGTTGTACGGCGAGAGCCAGATGTCGATCTGATCCGCCGTCACCTTCGGACCGGTGTCCGCCGCTACACGGATGCCGAAATCGTAATCGTCGTTCTTGACATACAGCTTGGTTCCGAGCGGGATCGTGTTCGGATCGACCGCGATGACCGATTCGTCCGCCATCTGTCCGAGATACGTCACCCCCTCAAGGTTGTAATATGTCGCGGGAACCACACGGCGGTAGGAATAGGTATAAGTAATTCCGTACGAATTGGTGAAGGAACCGCCGACACCGAGCTGATACTGCTCATTGACCGGCTGTTTCGTCGTCTGTTCGTTGGCAAGCGTCCGGCTGGTTTCCACGCCGTTGACATATTCGACCGTGTAGGTGCGCGTGATCTCGCCGTTCTGCCCTTCGCGGGTGTACTGCTTTTCACCGCGCGGAATCGTGTCCACTTCAATGACTTCCGTCCCGAACGGAACCGCTTCCGTTTCGTTCACCGACTTGTATTCCGCCGTTCCGATCGTGATCCACGCATCCGCGCTGACCACATAATCCAGTCCGACGGACGGTCGGTCACTTTCGCGCGGCGTGTAGCCGACAGCGGCATAGACTTCGGCAAGCGTCATCTGCGTCACGGTCGCCGTAATATCGTCGCGGTCATAGAAGTCCAGCGTCACGGAGTACGTCGGAATCACAGGTTCCGGTTCGGTTTCCGGCTCCGGCTCGGTTTCGGGTTCCGGTTCCACTACGGTTTCTTCCGGAATTTCTTCGGGAGCCGGAACGTCTTCCGCCGCTTCCGGTTCCGTCACATCTTCGGTGCCGACCGCATTTTCCTCTTCCATAGTTTCCGGTTCTTCGTCCGTCACTTCCGGCGAAACGGGCAGCGTTTCTTCACTTCCGGGGGTCGGTACGTCCGGCGGCGTATTTTCTTCCTGACCACCTGCGACCATCGCCGCGATTCCCCATACACCGGCCACCATAATCAGCAGTGCCAGCACCGCCGCTGTGATGACTGCGGGATAATTCACCTTCGTTTTTTTCTTTGCGGGAGTATGCTGCGGATGTCCCTCCTGTCTCGGCATCGGAACCGTCATCTGCATACTGTCCTGCATCGGCTGTACCGGCTGTGCCGCCGGAGCCGCATTTCCGCGGACACGCAGGGGAGCCGCCGTAGTCACCCGGGAGTGCCGCACGCCGGTAATGCGTTCCGCGACCGCGCCGATGTCCTCTTCTTCCTCGTCCGCCTGCTGATTCATGATCTCGACATACCGTTCGTACAGCTCGTCGTCGCTGTCCTTATCGTCGTCGAAGTTCTCGATCACCACGCCGCCGGGGTCTTCCGCGAGCTCGTCTTCCTCACCGGGAAGGTCGGTTTCCGACGGTTCTTCCGGAAATTCTTCAGGATAATTTTCCTGTTCTTCTATCTTCTTATCGTTTTCCAATGTTCAACTTCCTTTCGGAAAAATCGTTCTGCCCTATTATACCATATCTCCGCCGAAATAGCAAGTCTTTCCGTATCGGCGAACGTCAGCCGCAAAAAAGGACAGCCTGCGCTGTCCTTTGACGTTATTTCACCGGATATCCCGCCTTTTCGAGAGCCGATACGGCTTCCTCAAACCGGGCGTTTTTCAGGAAAATATAGTCGGTATTGTACGTCGAAACCGCAAAAATTCCGATGTTCCGCCGCGCAAGAACCGTCGAAAGCTCCGCCAGAATGCCGACCAGAGCAAAATCCAGTTTCCCGGCAACCCGCAGCGCACGCCAGTCGTCTTCCCGTTCCGTCGTGTTCGCGGGAACGCGGGAGGTCTCGCAGACAAGGGAGTTTTCCTCGCCCGTTTTGCCGATAAAGCAGTATTTGTCCGACAGATTCACGCCGCTGTAGTCCGTGACCTTGCAGACGGTGAAATTCCCGGCAAGAGCTTCGAGCGTCAGACCCTTGTGCTTCGGCGTCACCTTCGTCTGCATCCGGCGGCGTTTGTATGCCCGCCCGCAGAGTACGCCAACGATTAACCCGCCACCGAGAAGAAGAAGCAAATTGATGATTGTAAGCAATGAACGTGCAATTAACATTTCACAACCTCCATGATCCGTTCTGCGAGCCACTCATGCCCCACTTCGTTCGGATGGCATCCGTCGATGGTCATCGTCCGCCAGTCGAACGCCGGTTCCGCCTTCCGCAGATCAAGCACGCGGATACCATATTCCCCGCAGACCTCGCAGAGAACGTCCGCGTAATCCGATAACGTATGCCCGACAAAATTCACACTGTCCGTGTCATGTTCGTTCGAGTCACGCCAGTACGAACCGCCCGTGAAATTTCCGATTCCGTGATGCGGATACGGCGTCAGGAACAGAATCCGTTCCTTCGGGAACAGTTTCAGCAATCCCCGGAACCGCGTTCACGAAATACGCATCGCCGTCGCCGCCGGAAATGGGCGTATCGCTCCAGAAATAATCGTTCGTCCCGCCGAACACGACCGCATAGTCCGCGCCTTCCATCTGCGGATACCGGTCAACGTAGGCCGTCCCGTCGGATGCACTCAGCCCTGCACGGGCAACGAGCGTTCCCGTGATGCCGAGATTGATTTCCGTGTGCCCGGTCATCCGGCTGAATACGGCAGGAAACCGATCCTGTTCACGATTTTCCAGCGCATAGCCAAGCGTGATGCTGTCCCCGAGAAATGCAAATTTCATATCGAATCCCTCACTTTTTTCCGGAATTGTACCTTTCGCTGATCCATCCGATCAGTTCCGTCCCGAGCCGCGTCGCCTGTCCCTCAAACCACACCGAATCGTACGGTGTGGACGGCATCCGGTGCCGCACGCGCTTGAGATATTCCCGGTACCAGTACCGCGTGAACGACGGAACCGCCACGACAAAAGGCATGAGCGGCCCGAAATAACAGTTCTGTACGGCATGACCGTGTTCGTGATTTTTGATATGCACGCCGAGACTTTTGTCCTTGAAGAAGAAAATGCCGAGCGACATTCCGCCCCAGTACCGCTCGCCGTACTCAAAGTACCAGCAGTATCCCCATTTTTTCGGACGGTGGCCGCGCAGAAGATGGATTCCCGCCCAGACGCATCCGGCGAGGGTGGTGGGCAGTCCCCATGTAAACGAAAGAAGATAGAAAGCGGTCTTGGTCATGACGATCCTTTGGATGGAATGATTTGACTATAGTATATCACACAATCACATGAAGCGGAAGACCGGTTACAAAATGTTTACAAAATCCTATTCAAACATCGCCAGAACGTCCTCATACCGTCCGCTTTCCCGCAGATTCTCCTTTCGCGACAGCCATTCCCGGTATTCCGCCGTACAGGTGCCGACACCGTTCACGGCATTCCTTTCAAAAACAAGCCGATTCAGAAGAAGCGAAGAAAACGTCACTGTCTCCGGCAGAGCGTCAAACTGTTTTGCGTGTTCTGCCGCCTTTGCGAAATAATCCATCATACGTTCAAACTGACCGAGTTCCAGCGCATACAGCCCCATATAATAATAACACCGGCTCACCCGAAGATGAGTGTACCCCATCGTTCCGTCCTCATAAATCACGGCATACAGATCAATTGCCTTTTGACAGAGCGCGATATTGGTTTCCGCGTCAAACATCGGCTCTCCCACCATCTGTTCGATCTGTCCGAAAAACGCCCATCCGAGCAGACGAATCGTCTCCTGACACCGCTTCACGCGCTCTTCCCCGTGAAGCAGCCACATCATATTCAGTTCACGGCAATATTCCAAAGGCGGGAGCTTTTTCGTTTTTTCCAGAGCCTCGTCCTTCCGGTCAAGGGAATAAAGAAGGCTTGCCTCCTGATACGCCGCATAACTGCGCAGGTCATTGTCCGGGCAGAAATCAAGGATCCGGCGGCAGAGAGCAAGTCCTTCCTCAAAATCGGGAAGATATTCCGCAAGTTCCGCCATCGTTTCGTAATCATTCGGGAACTGCCGCAGAATCTCACGCAGAAGAACAAGATCTTCCTCATCCTGTCCGGCAGAACGCAGTTCACGGTGTTTTTTCTTCATGTCCGCCAGTTTTTCACGGTTGCGGAGTTCGTCCATATTCATGAGTTCGTCCAGCGTCACGTCAAAATAGTTGGCAAGCGGCGGAAGCATCGCAATATCCGGCAGACCGTCGCCGCGTTCCCATTTTGAAACCGCCTGCGACGATACACCGAGAAAATCCGCCAGCGTCTCCTGTGTGATACCGCGCGCGGTACGGAGACGGCGTAAAGATTCGGCAAGATTGATAGTCATTGTAAAAATACCTCATTTTCACAGAAATACGAAATCAGTACTGTTTCCGTCTTTACTATACCACACCCCGTCCGTCTCCGCAATAGACGCAGTTTTGGAACTCATCCTACGCTGCGTTGGATTTTCTGCACGGAGTTCAGTATCCCGCCATCGTTCTCGCACGTTCGTATGCAGCAAGATACCGTTCGTCTTCACGCACACCGTCGAACCACGGCCATCCGTTCAGCGCGCGTTCGATGTCGTTGTTCCGCTGCCAGAACAGCCACAGATACGGACTCCACGTCGATGTCCCGTCCTCCGTCTGCACGTCCACCCAGTACCGGCTGTCGCATTTGTTGACAGTCGTACTGCCGATTCCCGTATCCATCCGCTTCCCTTCCGGAATTTTCAGCCATTCTTCATACAGCCGGAACGCCCGTTCAAGCGCGACAAACCCTTCGTCCAGCCGTCCATCCCCGATCATCGCACCCGCCAGTTTCAGACAGAGGTCGGCATAACAGCCGCACCACGCCTCCGGAACCGTTCCGTCTCCGGAAATCGCCTCGATCACGCGCATCCGGCACGCCATCCGTTCCGCTGTCTTTGCGGGATCGCGGAAGAGATCGCCATTGTTCCGCTCATAATAGCGCATATATTCCCGACCGAGGAAATGCTGCATCACCAGAGCATCGTTGCACTCACTCTGGCTGCGGTAACGTTCGTATTCGCGGCGTTCCCAATGCCGTTCCTCCAGACGTTCATGCTCCTGCGCCCCGTAAAACTGCGGACACATCATGCACCATTTCTCTTTCCATTCCTCATCCGTGCAGACGATGCACATGAATTCGATCGCATTGTGCCGCGTGTATTCCCAGGTACATTCGCTCAGAATCTTCTCGCAGACCTCCTTCATCAGCGGATAGTCCGTCTCCCAGCTCGGACGATGATTGGCAATCGCGTTGGCAAGAAGTTCGCCGACCAGAAAATCGCCGGGATATTTCTGCCAGTATTCCTTCGACAGCCGCACCTTTTCCGACGGGTCCGCCTTCGACCACCGGCGTTCAAAGGAATTCAAATCCTCTTCCTTTGTCACCGCGTCATTTCCGATCAGTTCATCCACCGTAATTCCGAAAAAATTCGCAATGCGCGGCAGCAGCGTGATGTCCGGATATCCGCCGCGCTCCCAGTTCGAGATCGCCTGCGACGATACTCCGAGCGATGCCGCCAGTTCTTCCTGCGTCAGATTTTTCTTCCGCCGTTCCCGGAGGATCACCTCCGGAATTTTCAGTTCACTCATAAAACAGTCTCCTATATGAAAATTCAGACTGTGCGCACGTCCTGACTGTATTATACCCCACCGGCACGTCACCGTCAATAACGGCGTTTTGGGATAAACTAAAGCCGGATGGGGATTTTTCAAGTATCGGAGGAGACACCGCCGGATTCCACAAAAAACAAAAATCCGCAGAAGACATAAATTGTCTTCTGCGGAAAACAATGATCGGCAATCAGTCAAACAGATCCAGCACACGCTTCTGGGCAATGAACAGACCACGCATACAGTAGCGGGCAACGACCGGGTCTTCACAGGTGTCGATCTGCGATTTGACGAAGGCTTCGTATGCGTCGCCGGACAGCGTTTCGATTTCACCCGCCATATCGTAAAGCATGCTGTAGGTGGAAGCAACGGTCAGGATTTTCAGACCGTATTCACGGGAAATATCCGTCATTTCTTCGAGATCCATGCCGTGGAACATATCGCAGACGTGGGTCTTTTCCACGTTGGCGAGCTTGCGGTACGCCTTCAGACGATCCAGCGTCTTATAGGTACGCATCGCGTTGAAATACTGCCCGAAGGTCATCGCCATCGGGGACATAAACGAGAACGCGAGAATTCCGTTCGGCTTGAGAACGCGCAGGGATTCGCGGACGAGAAGTTCACGTTCCGCCTTGGTTCTCATGTGGTACATCGGACCGAGAGCAATGACGGAATCAAAACTTTCGTCTGCAAATGCCGTCAGCCGGTGTGCGCTCGAACAGTAGGTTTCCTTCAGCTTGGAGGATTCCGGATTCGCACGGATCGCTTCCACATGGTCGGCGATAAAGTCGCCTGCCGTTACCTCGTAGCCGAGATCAGCCAGACGGAAGGCATTCCGTCCGAGACCGGCGGAGGAGTCCAGAAGAGAACCGCTTCCCGGAAGATAGCGGTCAAACAGCGCGTCAATCACGCGATTTTCCGTTTCGATCAGTTTATCCGAACGATTTTCTTCGGCAAAATAGCCGTAATATTCAAACATATCCATAAGTTACGCTCCGCCTGCTTACGCTTTCCTGATTTGTCGACACAACGTCGGTCGGTATTTTTTGAATTTAACCTGAAATTTCCCTAACTATATCATATCATAAATACAGGGCTCTGTCAAGAGTTTTTTCGCGGAAAAACGAACGAATATCACAAAATTCGCACTTTTCACATATTTCACACAATTTTATGTGTGTCAGTTGAACACTTTTCCGTGTGATTATGTTACATCATCCAAAGTGCTTTTTAAGCCGGAAAACAGGCGTCATTTCCCCGATCACTTCGCCGGTCATGTTGCGGATGTTCCGGCAGGTTGTTCCGATCAGTTCTCTGGTTTCGAGGGTTTCGATCAGTTCGCGGTTGATGTCCGGCGAAACCTGACGGAGGATTTCGGCGATCACGGGCTGCCACGACGTTTCCGTACCGTCGTATATCTTGAGCATCACGCCGAGACGTTCCTGCTTCAGACCGAACGTGTAAACCCCGGACGCACCGCCCTTTGCGGCAATGTTCGGGAACGAGTTCATGACGGAGCAGATGTAATCTCTTCCTCGTACGAGGTGGGGATAGCGGTTCATGAGCGAGGTCATGCGGGCAGTCACGGCGGTCATGGACGGGTCGGGCAGGAGTTCGGGACACGCCATCCGGAGATAGGACTTCGCAAGATTCGGCCCGGGAACGGCGAATACGGGAACGCCGCATCCGTCGCATCCAAGGCGGATATTCTCATACGACGTGTCGGTGAACATGGAAATCACATAGCGGATGAGCCGCTGGACGGCGGAATCGGGCTGTTCGTACCCCTTGCCGGAACCGGTCAGTTCACGCTGGACAAGAATGCAGCCGATGTGCTTGGGCGTGCAGCCGTGCCAGAGCTTTTTCGGCGGTTCTCCGGCGGCAAGTGCGGCAAATTTCGTTCCCTCGTGGGAGGAATAGCGCGGCTTCATGACGAGATCCTCTTCGGTGACGCCTGCCTTCTCCATAAGGGACTTCACCACATCAGTGCAGTAGACCTCGCCGGCATTGGAACCGGCCATGATGGCACATTCGTCATCGGACAGGCCGTATTTTTTGTCAAGGCCGAGCAGAAGGACAGGAAGTGCCTGAATCGGCTTGGACGAGGAGCGGAAGAAATACTCATCGGTATAACGTCCGGCGGAATATTCAACGCCGCGTTCGGACACCACACAGATCGCCCCGCAATGGACGTTCTCGACCATTCCGCCGCGCGTTTCGGTAGTGAGGATGGACATATCAACGATTGTTCTTGGGGGAATCTTTTTTGAAAAAAAGATTCCCCCAAACCCCTTTCAAAAAACTTCAATACTATAAAGAAATGAGAGATATCTTCATTTATTATATAACGGCGGACGTGGCTTGTCAAGACAGAGTACGGTTCGGAAAAAGTTTTTCCCCTCCCCCCTTGATTCCGTGCGGAAAAAGCGTTATAATGAGAAAAACCATCGAACAGGAAAACTGCAACATGAACATTATTGCACAAACCGCCGGCGTGATCGGTACGGCAATGATCTTTTTCAGCTTCATTGCCCGCAAACGCCGGAGCATCCTCCTCTGCAAATTCACGGCGGATATTCTCTGGATGATCCACTATCTCCTCATCGGCGCGTATTCGGGAGCCGCACTGAACGTCCTTGCGCTCGGACGCGAAACCGTCTTCTATAATAAAGAAAAGAAGTGGGCATCCTCCCGGTTCTGGCTGTACTTCATCGGCGCACTGACCGTCGGCTCCTGCATCCTGACATGGGAAGGGCCGCTGAGTCTGCTGCCCATGATCGGGTCGTGCTGCGCGGTCGTCAGTTTCTGGTGTACCAAACCGCTGCACATCCGTCTGCTCGCCATCCCCGCCCAGACGCTGTGGGTGATCTACGGCATCCTCCACGGCTCCATCCCCACGCTCGTCTCCAACACCATCGCCATGACCGCCATCGGCATCGGTCTGTACCGCGATATCAAAGGAATGAAGAAAGAATAAACTTACGAAAGGGATTCACATCATGAAACAAAATCTCTGTCTCAAGGAACTCTCCGAACGGATTGAACTCAACTTCCGCCGTCTCGCGGACGATCCGTATTACCAGATCGGCGACGTGTTCTCCCCTGCCGATTACGGCTGGATGGGCGACAAGGAAGGCCGTGCCCTGCTCGCGTTCGTTTCGCATTATAAAATTTCCGGAAAATCCATCCCCTGCATGGACGAAATGCTCGCAAAAATGCCGTCCATGGTCAACGAACAGAATTATCTCGGCAAATGCGGTGACGGCATGATCCGCGAAGAACAGCTTTCCGGACATTCGTGGCTCCTTCGCGGTCTCTGCGAACACTACGAACAGTTCGGCGACGCTTACTCCCTCACGCTCATCCGTGATATCACGAACAATCTCTATCTTCCCCTGAAGGGAGAATTCGCTGTTTATCCCGTTGACCGTGAGATCCGGGAAATCGGCGGCGTCAGCGGTTCGGAAGCCGGAATCTGCGGAAAATGGATTCTCTCCACCGATACCTGCGCGGCGTTTATGTCCATCGACGGTCTGTCCCATGCCTACAAAATCCTCCGCGACCCGGCAGTGAAGGAACTGCTCGACGAAATGATCGCGTTCTACTCCGCGCTCGACAAACGCGCGATGAAGGCGCAGACCCACTGCACGCTGACCGCCGGACGTGCCATGATGCGGATGTACGCCGTCACCGGCGAAGCGTGGTACCGGACGTGCGCGGAATCCATCTGGGAACTCTACGTCCACGGCGGCGGCATGACGTACACCTACCAGAACCTCAACTGGTGGGGACGACCCGATACATGGACGGAACCGTGTGCAATCATCGACTCGCTGATGCTCTCGCTCGAACTGTATAAGGCAACGTGTAAGCCGGAATACCGGACAATCGCGGCGCGCATCTGGCACAACGGCTTTGCGACGCTCCAGCGTGCGAACGGCGGTGCGGGTACGGATACCGTGGTAACGAAGGAAAGCCCGTGGAACGCTCTGGCGGCGCAGATGTACGAAGCACCGTTCTGCTGTACAATGCGTCTGGCGGAAGGCCTGTGGTACATCCGCGAAAACAGCGACCTGCTGTGGGCGGAAACGACCGGCGAAGTCACGAAGCAGGAAAACGGCGTGTACGCGGACGGAGATATCCTGTACGCGGAAGTCACCGGCGGCGCGGAAGCGTACGCAGATGCGGCGGTTGACGCGGTAGTTACCGCCAATGGACGGAAACTGATGCCGATCGTGAAGTATTACCGGGTACCGGATGAAGTCATGAAAGTAAGTAAGCAGAAGATTCTGTTTGAATAAACGAGGACACCGGCCATGATTTTCCGTTCCCACCGCGGCGGCGTGTACTATACGCCCGAAAATACGATGCCCGCCTTCCGCGCCGCACTCGACAGCAAATTCGAGCAGATCGAAACCGACCCGCAGTACACAAAGGATGGAGTCATCGTTCTGATGCACGATTCCACCATCAACCGTACCTGCCGGAATAAAGACGGAAGCGTCATCGAAACACCTCTGCACGTCTGCGACATGACCTATGACGATCTGCTGAATTATGACGCAGGCATCCATAAGGGTATCCGCTTCAAAGGTACCCGCGTACCGAGGCTCGAAGAACTGCTGGAGCTGCTGAACGATACCGATGTCCTGCTCGACCTCGACAAAAAAATCACCGCCGATGAAATCGATCCCCTGCTCGATCTTGTGAAACGATACAACGTCAACGTCGAGTTTTCCTGTGCCGACACAGCGCGCATTCAAAAAATCCTCTCCGTCCTCCCCGACGCACGGATCAATTACGACGGGAAGAACACGGAAGAGGACTTACGGAAAATCGCCGCGCTTGTACCGAGGGAACGCCTTTCGGTCTGGGTCTATCTGGACAAACCCAATTTCGCATGGCTCACCGACCGCGACAAAGCCTCCCCCGAGGTTTGCGCCCGCGTCCGGAAGTATGCCGCGCTCGGGATTGCCAATGTAAACTGTGCCGAGGATGTCCGCGAGGCGATGCTGCTGGGCGCGGATATTATTGAGGTGTAACCCGGAACTCGCGACCAAGTATTCCAGAAACTCAAAGAAGAACGTGACCGGAACCGCGAACTGACGGAAGCAAACCGGAACCTGCTCACCAAAAGAAAACTCAGGGTTGTTTTCCCCTGAGTTAATAGTTAAAAAGTATGATGTTTTGCGTTTGTATTCCTGCGTACTGCAATAAACTCATCAATATCATCGACAATATATTCCCGTCCTGTTGTGTGAAGTACGTCATAGAATTTTTCAAGATATTCCAAAACCCCATACTGCTTAAACAGCCGCATAGTATTTCGACCACTCAATTTCTTCTCGGCGCGGTATGCTTCAAAACAGAACACCTTAAATTCAAGCGTTTTACTCACAACTTATACCTCCGGCAATATCAACCTTCCCTCTCGTTCCTCATTGAAGAGGTTGGCAAGCATCAATGTACTATACTGCCACACCTTTGTTTTTTCATCTTCGAGAAATGAGTATACCTTCGACTGTGTGAACCGCTCCATTGCCATATCTTCACTCCAGTGATTCATCTCCATAATTTTGGTGATAACATTCGCTGTGATATCGTACA
>SVQN01000114.1 GCA_015065295.1 Oscillospiraceae bacterium | reverse complement strand
GGCCGGCGATGTCATCGAAGTCAAGTTCGACATGACGCCGAAGCTCAACCGCGCAAATCCCGGCATCGCGCAGGACAGCGGCAGAGGAGCCGTAACCGTCGGGCCGGTGGTTTACTGTGCGGAAGGAGCGGACAACGGCGATGTATTCGGCTTCTCCGTGGACGGTTCCGCACTGAAGCTGAACCGCGAAACTCCGGCAGACCTCGGCGGATTTGCTCCGACCACTGATGATCTCGGAACGATCTACACCGTCACGGCAGGCGGAATCCGTCTGGTACCGGAGGATCCCGAAGCCCTGTACTTTGCGGACAGCTACCGGGAAGAAGCGGCGGAAGTCAAGCTGATCCCCTACTTCATGTGGGGCAACCGCGGCGTCAATCCGATGCGTATCTGGATGCCTGTGAAGTAATTTCTTCAAAAAACGGCATAAAAATTCCCCGCAGGGATTTGTCTCTGTGGGGTTTATCGTTTTATGGATGCAGTTTTCCGGCAAATTCCGCCAGACGCGCCAGTCCTTTTTCGTATTCATCCATGGACAGCGTGCTGTTCACGTTCCATATCCGTTCGCACATGGCGGGAAGATTTTCGATCACGGCGGGAAGTTCCACGGCATAATCGGTCATCCAGACGCAGAACGTCGCGCCGATGACCTGCGGGGTCGGTTCAACCACAATCGGCTTCTCGTATGCGGCGGATTTGTCCCACCAGTTTTTCCATGTATAAACATTCCAGTCTTCGAGGATGTCCTTCGGGTACCAACGGCCGCCCGGCACAAACTGTGCGTGATACGATTCCGGATGGACGACGTACAGCGGCATCCATGAGGAATTCGTGATCGTGAAGCCTTCTTCGAGCAACTCGTTCGGCAGATGGTACAGGGATTCCCACGCGGTGACGACTACGTCGCGGGAAATCTGTTCTGCTCCCTCTCTGGGGAAGCCTTCCCAGACAACCGGAATTTTTCCGAGGTCAAGTACCATGTCGGTCGTGATTTTGATGAAATGCGTGTACAGTGCACGGACATTCGGGATGCCGTGTTCGTTCATATATGCGGTACAGTCGGCGCAGTCATTCCATGCGTCAAGGGCAGCTTCGTCTCCGCCGATGTGGAAATAGCGCGATTCCGGGAATAGTTCCATGACTTCTTCGAACAATGTCCGCAGGTGATCCATCATGCCGGGCTTGCCGACGCAGATCAGGTCACGGCGCGGTTCCCCTTCCGTGGGAGTATCGCAGAAAAGTTCCGGATAGGCTGTGGTCAGATAGGTCGTATGTCCGGGAACGTCGATTTCGGGGATGATCTCTACGTTCCGGTCGGAACAGTATTGGCGGAGCCGTTCGATCTGTTCAAACGAAAAATGCTTCTCCGGCGTGGGCAGTTTCGGGAATTTCCTGCTTGGCAGACCGTACCCGCCGTTATCGGCAAAATGGAGGTGCAGGTATCTGATTTTGTAAAGGTGGCAGATGTCAGCGTAATGAAGCATCTGTTCCAGCGTACGGTGTGCGGGCAGGTCGATCATCACCGCGCGGTACGCACAGTCGGGAACGTCGGCAATCGTACACGCGGGAACAGTCACGGCCCCGTCCGTATTGCGGAGAAGCTGATGGAGAGTAACGAGCGCGTTGCTGATGCCGTCCGGTTCCGCCGCGTACAGAAAAATTCCGTCAGGGCGGCATTCGATCCGGTACGCTTCTCCGTTCAGCGTATCGTCGCGCAGGAGATGAATTCCGCCGTCTCCGGATGTAAAATCAAGACCATGGAGGATCGCGGCGTTCTTACGGAAAACATCCGCGTACCGGAGGAAGGAGGCATCCTCCGCCGTAATGACCGGCGGGAAGGTATAAGAGGTCTCTCCGTCCGCGAGAATCGTTTTCGGAACGGGGAGAATCGTCGGAAAATTGGTTGTATTCATAGCGGTTGTCCTTTCCGGAGGTTTTGCATGATTATACCATGAAACCGTCGGTTTGTAAAGAGAATTTTGAGAATTCTGACGGAACCCTCTTGCATAATCCCGGGAAATATGATATAGTGAATGTGAATCATTCACTGAAAACAATCCATAACGGAGGTGCATGTATGTTAAAGGAAATGGGAATGAAGGCTCTGAATCTGGAGATGACCGACCGTGTCTGCCGGATGGAATATTCGGTCTTCGAACACAGCAGACTGATTGAAAAAGTATCCGGAATTTCCGTGGAGGAACAGAAAAACGGGCGCGGACGGGAGGCATTCGTCCGTTTCTGCACCGAATGGGATATCTGTATGCACTGGAATATTCTGGTCGGATCGTCCTTTCTGCATCCCTATGTAACCTCGATGGGACACGCCGTTTACGCAGAAGATGGACAGGACTTCAACCAGAATGTTCACGAACTCTTTGCTGACGAGGAGGAAGTCTACCGGTTTGACCCGTATGAAACCCTGCCGTACCGGGAAGAAGCGGAAATTATCCGGCTGTTCAACGAAAATTACCGGAATACCTGCGATTATGCGGGGGACGCGGTCGCCATGACGGGGATTTATATCAGCTGTATGTCCGGTCTGATCGAAATGCTCGGCTGGAATATGCTTCTGCTCAGCGCGGCGGTCGATCCGAAAGCGTTCGGCGAATTCACCGAGCGGTATTCCCTCTGGATCGAACGGTATTTCAAGGCACTTGCCAAATCGGACGCGCCGGTCGTGATGATCCACGACGATATTGTGTGGACGGAAGGTGCGTTCATCTCGCCGGAATGGTACCGTAAATACATTTTCCCCGCGTACAAACGCTGTTTCCGCCATCTGCATGATGCCGGAAAAAAGATTCTGTACACATCCGACGGCAACTATACGGAATTCATCGACGATATCGCCGCCTGCGGAATCAATGGCTTTGTCATGGAACCGTTGACGGACATGGCGTACATTGCCGAAAAATACGGAAAAACCCACACGTTCGCGGGGAATGCGGATACGCGTATTCTGCTGTACGGTGACAAGGACGATATCCGCCGGGAAGTTCAGCGGTGCATGGACATCGGGAAGCGGTATCCCGGCTTTATCATGTCCGTCGGAAACCATATTCCGGCCAATACACCGGTGGACAACTGTATGTGGTACAACGAATTCTGCCGGGAACTGGGCAAGCGATAAGATTGGAGCGACTCAATACACAAGGGACACATCCTGCTTGATGTGTCCCTTGTTCTTCTGTTTTTGTTTATTTGAGCGTAACCGTTTTGATCGTTTCCGGTACGTCGATTGTCCAGCCTTCCAGTGTGCCTTCCAGTGCTGTGACCGTACAGCGATCACCATCGAAGACAACCGTACCGAGAAAATCGCCGGTACACAGCGGAACCGTCAGCTGCGGACGGATCGGACGGAGACGCAGGGTATTCTGTTCCTGATCCACCGACAATCCGGCGGCGGCAATCAGAGTCGTCCAGGAGGACATCGGACGGGTATAGCGGAATCCGCATTCCCAGTGTTCCCAGAACTGTCCGAACCGCATCTGATTTTCGTGAATCGAACCGACCAGAATATCCGCCATATCGCTCATACCGACCGTCATGGCAAGGGCGGCAACCGCATAGCCGATGCCTGTCCAGACAGCACCTGCCTGACAGTTTTCATACGTCTGGAGTGAAACCGGACGTCCCTCGGGGCAAGTCGCGTTAATCAGACCGTCTTCCGGATCGAAGTTTCCTTCCATGATGGTCTGCAGGACGGTACGGATGCGTTCTTCGGACAGATTGCCTTCCAGACCGGACATCCGCAGGAACCATTCCCCGTCGATCTGGTCGGTCATGAGCGATCCGTCAATTACGGTACCGGTTTCGTCATCGCGCCGCCAGAGGTTGTAATAGGTACCGTTCCAGAGACGTTCCTCAAGAGCCGAGAGACCTTTTTCGAGCAGCGTTTCCCATGCGGTACGGCATTCGTCCTCACCGAGAATCCCGGCGATCCGTGCGGCGGCTTTCAGTGCGGACAGCCAGAGAACGCAGATGTATGTCGGTGAACCGGAGAAATTCCATGCGTCGTAGGTATTGCGTGTGGTGCCGTGGTCGGGGAGACCGTCTCCGTCGGCATCCAGTGCCTGAATGGAATCCATTGCTTTCCGGACGGGAATCCACATCCGTTCCAGATACGCGCGGTCGCCGGTACAGAGGTAATCGCGGCAGACCATCAGGACAAACTGGTTGTTCATGTCCACGCGTTCGAAACCGTTGTCGACGTGTTCGAGGTCGGGTGTGAAGAAGTGATGTACACGACCGTCCTCGCGCTGGAATGCCAGCCCCATTTCCATCTGCCGTTTCTGGAGATCGGGGAACAGTGCCAGCAGTCCGAACGACGCATGGTAAGTAATGTCGGTTGTATGGAATCCGCAGTAACCGAGGCCTTCCCAGAGACCGAACTTTCCGTCTTTCAGATACCATGAATCCTTGACGAGCGTGGACAGATGAACGCTCCACGCGTCGGGATACATTTCGGGAAGGTCGGTATTGTACAGAAGTTCGGCGAATGCGGCTGCCTTGCCCGCGATGTCCGCACGATGAGCGACAAGATAGCGGTTGGCTTCGCGCGCGTCGGAGAAGCGGTTTTCGTACCAGTGACCGAGGCGGTTCCCGAATTTGCCGTAATGGTTCGGGAAATACCAGCTCAGGACAAAACGAACCGTCCGTGTTTCGCCTGCCGCCAGTGTAACCTTGCTGCACAGCGCACAGGAACCGAAATTGTCCCCTATCCGATCGACGGATCGTCCGAGAACACGGAGAAATTCCGCCTTTTCGGTGCGGTTTTCCGGGAATGCCGGATTCAGGTGACGGATTCTGCGCAGGATGGACTGCGCGAACGGATAGCCGGTGTATTCGGCAATATACCGATCCAGTACTTCGTCCGTGCAGTCTTCCGGAATCCGAGGAAGCTCGGACGGACGGTTTCCTGATGTGGTATTCGGAAGTTCGCCCGTTTTCCGGAAGCCGAACAGAACCGATTCCTGTGACACGCCGAACGAACCGGAAGCCACATATTCCCGCAGGAAACGGAAATAATCGGCGGTAATGTACGAGATTTCTCCGCCCTCGGCAGAATAGCACAGTGTACCGTAGTTTGCGTCACGCGGGACTTCCTCCCACGGACGGACCGGCGGCGTGGTCAGATAAATTCCGGTGACTTCCCCGTCGGTGTACCGTTCGTTGACGCATCCGCGTGCATTGCAGAAGTTCGGTTCCAGAACCGACAGCAGGCTGACGGTCATAGGGATATCCGAGGGATTGGTCAGGGTAAAATCAAGGTAAAAACCGGGCGTTGCGCTGTCTTCGGTATGGTGCGGAACAAACGGTGCAGTCGCCCGCATGGATACGTTCACGGGAAGTGCGCGGTCTTCGTAGATCAGATCGCAGACGGGAAACCGCCCGTTGAACGAGATCGCTTCGACCGGCTTGTTCCATGCGAACATCCGGTATGTAAAATCTTCCGCATCGGTTTTCATGCCGAGTTTGCGGACAACGGGAGCTGCATTTCCGGTTTCCGTGCGTACCCAGAAGGACA
>SVQN01000113.1 GCA_015065295.1 Oscillospiraceae bacterium | reverse complement strand
GGAGACAACGTCCGGCTGGTGCGCGATGCAGTCCGCCTGCCAGCGGTCACGCAGGTTTTCCGCACGGTTGCCGCTGATGCCGAGGTCGATGAACTCGAAGTCCGTACCGGGATGGCGGTTCCGGATGAGCTCCGCGGTGAATTTCGGGTAACCGCGGCCGAGGTCGTGGATGTCCGCGTAGTTGCGCCCAGCGTCCGTGATGCTGTCGCCCTGGAATAAAATTTTCATAAAGTCCTCCGTAGTTGCGCCGTGTGGCGTTTTTTGTTGAGGATAGTATAGCATAAATCCGGCGATTCTGCAATGGATTTCCGCATTTTTACGGAACTTGCCGGCAAATACATACCGTTTTCCCCTCCCATAAAAGTTTACGTCCGCCCGTTGATTCGGACATATCTTTCGGATAAAATAAATATGACTAATGACTAAGGACTAATGGTGAATGACTATCAACTTCAACCAAATCTTATGTCAGCCGACAGAATAAAAATTCAGACAGTCATTCACCATTAGTCATTAGTCCTTAGTCATTCACCATTCACCATTCACCATCTCCCGGAGGTTCCGCTATGTTCCGCAAGTTCCAGAAACTCCGCCGGTTCCACCGGCTCTATATCGTCGGACTGATGATCCTTGTCCAGTTTTTCTTTATTTTCGCCGCCATCCTCGAGTTCAACGAATACTTCCCCTTCTATTTCGCCTTTGCTTCCCTGATCGAACTCGGCTTCGTCCTGCGGATCATCTATTCCCGCCGGAATATGGCGTACAAACTGGCGTGGATCGTCGTGATTCTCCTTTTTCCGCTTTTCGGAGGTGCCGTCTACCTCATTTTCTGCGGGAACCATCTCTCCGAGACGAGCAGGAAGAAAATGAGCTCCATCACCACCATCACCGGCTCCGCTGCCGAATCGTGCGGCGACGTGCTGGACGCGCTTTCCGAATGCGACCCCGCTGCCGCGCGTCAGTCCGCTTATATCCGCCGTACCTCCCTCTGTCCGCCGTACCGCGATACGGCGGCTGCCTATTATCCGTCCGGCGAGGCCATGCTCGAACCCCTGCTGACCGCCCTCGAATCCGCCGAACGGTACATTTTCCTCGAATATTTTATCATTGAAGAAGGAAAGTTCTGGGACAGCATCCACGACGTTCTCCGCCGCAAGGTCGCCGCCGGGGTCGATGTCCGCGTGATCTACGACGACATGGGCTGCATCACCACCCTCGACAAAACCTTTGCGAAGAAGCTGAACGCCGAAGGCATCCGCTGCCGGGTCTTCCATAAATTCATCCCCATCCTCTCCGCCCACCAGAACAACCGCGACCACCGGAAAATCTGCGTGATCGACGGCACCTGCGCCTTCACCGGCGGCATCAATCTGGCGGACGAATACATCAACGCCATCGACCGCTTCGGGTACTGGAAGGACACGGCGGTCTGTCTGCGCGGACGTGCGGCGTGGAGCTTTACCGTGATGTTCCTGACCATGTGGGACTATCTCGGCCTCTACGAGGGGAAAAAATCCCCGGAAGACGGAAAAACGACCGCCGGAGACTACGCAGAATACAAGCCGTCGCCGGAGAACTTCGCCAAATACGACGGCACAGGCTTCGTCCAGCCGTATACGGACAACCCCCTCGACGACGAACCGGTCGGCGAAAACGTCTATCTCGGCATGATCGGCGCGGCGCGGGACTATATCTGGATCATGACCCCGTACCTTATCATCGACGAACCGATGGAGCAGGCACTGTGCCGCGCGGCGATGAGCGGCGTGGACGTGCGGATCGTCACACCCGGCATCCCGGACAAGAAGATCGTCTACGAAAACACCAAATCCTACTACCCGAACCTGCTCGCCCACGGGGTGAAGATTTACGAATTCACGCCGGGCTTTCTTCACGCGAAGACATTCCTCTGCGACGACCGCTGCGCGACGGTGGGGAGCGTGAACCTCGACTACCGGAGCCTGTACCTGCACTTTGAATGCGGCGTATGGATGGTCGGTGCGGACTGCCTCGGGGACATCAAAACGGACTTCGAGCAGACGTTCGCGCAGTCGGCACAGGTCACGGAAGAGAACTGCGGACGGATGCGCCGTCTGTGGAGAGGGGTACTGGAGCTGCTGGCACCACTGATGTAGACTAAGGACTAAGGACTAAGGGTTAAGGACTGGGTTGAATCGTCCGTCAAGCTGACAGAAGTAGAGTTTAGCCATAGTCCTTAGCCATTCACCATTAGTCCTTAGTCTTTTAGACGGATGCGCCGTCTGTGGAGAGGGGTACTGGAACTTCTGGCACCACTGATGTAGACTAAGGACTGAGGACTAAGGGTTAAGGACTGGGTTGAATCGTCCGTCAAGCTGACAGATGTAAAGTTTAGCCATAGTCCTTAACCATTCACCCTTAGTCTTTAGTCTTTTATATGTCATTCGTTTTTTTAAAGTTTACATTTAAACGGATGAAATTCGTTTTCTTTTATGATATAATACTACAATGGTTAAAAGTCCTTACTATTCTTGAATTTTTTGAAAGGTGCTTCGGTCTTCACCGACCGATTTTTCGATACAATGAGTTTGATTACTAAAGTTTTCGGTACCTACAGCGACCGCCAGATCAAACGGATCAAGCCGCTGCTCTATCAGGTCAACGCCCTCGGCGACAAATACAAGGCGATGTCCGACGCCGATATGCGCGCCCAGACCGACATCTTCAAAAAGCGTCTTGCTTCCGGTGCGACCCTCGACGATATCCTCCCCGATGCCTTCGCCTGTGTCCGTGAAGCCGGCGACCGTATTCTCGGCAAGCGTCCCTACGACGTGCAGGTTCTCTGCGGTATTCTCCTCCATCAGGGGCGTATCGCCGAAATGAAGACCGGTGAAGGGAAGACCATCATGGCGACCCTCCCGTCCTACCTCAACGCGCTCGAAGGCAAGGGCGTTCACATCGTCACCGTCAACGACTACCTCGCACGCGTCGGCTGCGAAGAAATGGGCCGTATCCACGAATACCTCGGTCTGACCACCGGTCTGGTCGTTCACGGTCAGAACAAAGTCGAAAAGCAGCAGGCGTACGGCTGTGACATCACCTACGGTACGAACAACGAATTCGGCTTCGACTACCTCCGCGACAACATGGTGACGTATAAGGAACAGCGCGTTCAGCGCGGCCACCGCTTTGCCATCGTGGACGAAGTGGACTCCATCCTCATCGACGAAGCGCGTACTCCTCTGATTATTTCCGGTCAGGGCGACGAAGTGGATATGCTCTACGATATGGCTGACCGCTTCACCCGCACGCTCTCCAAGTACGTCATCAAGGAGCTCGACTCCAAGGAAGACCACGACGACATCAAGGCCGACTACATCGTGGACGAAAAGGCGAAGAGCGCGACTCTCACTAAGTCCGGTATCGCCAAGGCGGAAAAGTATTTCGGAATCGAAAACTTCGCCGACCCGGAAAACGCCGAAATCAACCACCACGTTTATCAGGCAATCAAGGCGCACGGTACCATGAGCCTCGACACCGACTACGTCGTCAAGGACAACGAAGTTATCATCGTTGACTCCTTCACCGGTCGTCTCATGCCCGGCCGCCGCTTCTCCGACGGTCTCCATCAGGCAATCGAAGCCAAGGAACACGTCCAGATTCAGCGTGAAAACCGCACCATTGCTACCATTACCTTCCAGAATTACTTCCGTATGTACGACAAGCTGTCCGGCATGACCGGTACCGCGCTGTCCGAAGAAAACGAATTCCGTGAAATCTACAGCCTCGACGTTGTCGAAGTTCCCACCAACAAGCCGATGATCCGCGTGGACCATCCGGACTCCGTCTTCCGCACCAGAAACGGCAAGGAAGCGGCCATCATCAAGCAGATCAAGGAATGCCACGACAAGGGTCAGCCCGTCCTCGTGGGTACCGTATCCATCGAAAAGTCCGAACAGCTCTCCAAGAAGCTCAAGCTCGCCGGCATCCCGCACACCGTCCTCAACGCGAAGTACCACGAAAAGGAAGCGGACATCGTTGCACAGGCCGGTAAGTACGGCGCAGTCACCATTTCGACCAACATGGCCGGACGTGGTACCGACATTATGCTCGGCGGCAACGCAGAATGGCTCGCCAAGGCGCAGATGCGGAAGGAAGGCATGGAAGAAAGCCTGATCGCCGCGTCCACCGGTTCCTCTCTCGACGTCAGCGACGAAATCCGCGAAGCACGTCTGCACTTCCAGGAACTGTACGCAAAGTATCAGGAAGCGATCAAGCCGGAAGCGGAAAAAGTCCGTGAAGCGGGCGGTCTGTTCGTCATCGGTACCGAACGCCACGAATCCCGCCGTATCGACAACCAGCTCCGCGGCCGTTCCGGACGTCAGGGCGACCCGGGCGAATCCAGATTCTTCCTGTCCTTCGAAGACGACCTCATGCGTCTGTTTGGCTCCGAACGCATTGCCGGAACCATCGAACGTCTCGGTCTGGAAGAAGACACCCCGATCGACGCAAAGATTCTGTCCGGCTCCATCGAATCGGCGCAGAAGAAGCTCGAAGGTCAGAACTTCAACCGCCGTAAGAACGTCCTCTCCTACGACGACGTTATGAACCAGCAGAGAACGGTCATCTACAACCAGCGTTCCGAAGTTCTCGACAACGCCGACCTCCGCGAAAAGATGCTCGGCATGATCGAAGGCAACATCAGCGACGCACTGGCGACCTTCCTCCACGAAGAAGAAACCTCCGCATGGGACATCGACGGTCTCCGCGGCAAGTATCTCGGTCTGCTCTGTGGTCCGGACGACTTCAAGGAACTGACGGGCGATCCGGCAGCACAGCGCGAAGAAATCCGCAAGACCCTCCACGACCGCGCAATGCTCATCTATACGAAGAAGGAAGAAATCTTCGGCGAAAAGATGCGCGAACTCGAACGCGTCGCCCTTCTGGAACAGGTTGACAAAAAATGGATGGATCACCTCGAAGCGATGGATTCCCTGCGTGAAATGATCGGACTTCAGGCGTACGCCCAGAGAAATCCGATTTCGGAATACCGTCTCCAGAGCGCGGATATGTTCGATCAGATGATCACGGAAATCCGCGACGACACCGTCCGTATGCTTCTCTCGATTCCGCGTCCGCGCAACACGGAAATCAAGCGTGTGGAAGTTGCCAAGCCGGTGAGCGAAGGCTTCGCAGGCGGCGAAAAGCAGCCGGAAGTGAAGAAGCCGATCGTCAACAAGGGCGAAAAGGTCGGCCGGAACGACCCCTGCCCCTGCGGAAGCGGCAAGAAATACAAGAACTGCTGCGGCGCACCTAAGAACGGGGAAGCTGCTGAGTAAGTGAAAGAAGGAATCGGGGAAAACTTTTTGCAAAAAGTTTTCCCCGAACCCCTTTCAAAAAACTTTCAATAAATGGGATGTCAAAGAAAATGCAGATTTGAAGTTTCGTAATTTTGTGTGACTGCACAGCCGATTTGGTATTCCAAGTCTGCTCCCAACCTTGTCGATCCATTTTTATTGAAAGTTTTTGAGGATGGGGTTCGGGGAAGGAACTTTTTCCAAA
>SVQN01000027.1 GCA_015065295.1 Oscillospiraceae bacterium | reverse complement strand
AGAAATGATATACCGTCAATTTTCGTCCGGTATCTTTATAGCCACACATTTCTGTAATTTCACGAACTTCTTTTTCGCTGATTACCTCTTGTATTATTCTTTGAATTGTGCTATAATCGTTCATGGATAACTCCTTGGGGTATGGTTTTTGTTTGTGTGGTAACTTCATTATACCATATTTCCCTTGGGGTTTTCCGCTTTTTTACACTTTGTTCACTCTATTCAACACACATGGCGCCCCCGTCGCTCCATCTGACGATTTCAGCTATACAAAATTTGATAAATAGAACCTATAATTCTGTTTACAGACATTTTGTGTATCAAAATCGTTTGATGGAGCGACGGGGGCGCCGCTCCCTACGGATTCAGTTGTCGATATAGAAGTTCGTAGAAATTACGTTAATTACAGCATCTTTGCACGGAGTTCTGCCGGGGAGAGGGGCGACAGATCCGCCGGTGCTACGTCAAACACGGTCTGACAGCCGGTCACGCCGCGGGTGTGCATCTTGTAAATCGCGCGGGCAAACGCCACCAGAACGCTCGACGTGAATTCCGGGTTGGAATCGAGTTTCAGGCTGTATTCGATGACGTGCGTGTGTTCGCCGTTCCAGCCGGTCACGCCGGTACGAATGACGCTGCCGCCGTGGGGGATGCCCGCGTGGTCGCGCTTCAGTTCGTCCATCGTGATGAACGTGACGGTGGTGTCGTAGTCCGCGAAGTAGTTCGGCATGGTTTTGATTTCGCGTTCGATGCGTTCGAGATCGGCACCTTCTTCCGCAACGACGTAGCATTCGCGGGTGTGCTTTTCGCGGGTCGTCAGGTCGGGCTGCTCACCGGCACGGACAGCGTCCAGGGCAGCCGGAACGGGAACGGTATACTGACGTGCATCCAGAACCCCGTCAATGCGGCGGATTGCGTCGGAATGTCCCTGGCTGACCCCGCGTCCCCAGAAAGTGTAGTCCTTGCCGTTCGGGAGGACAGCGGATGCATACAGACGGTTGAGAGAAAACATACCCGGGTCCCAGCCGGCGGAAATCAGCGCGATGTGACCGGATTCCTTTGCCGCACGGTCAACGTTGTCAAAATGGGTCGGGATTGCTGCGTGGGTGTCAAAGCTGTCGAGGACGTTGAAATCCTTCGCCAGCGCGGGCGTCATTTCCGGCAGGTCAGTCGCACTGCCGCCGCAGAGGATCAGCACGTCGATTTTATCCTTGAAATTGGCCAGTTCGGAGGAATGGTACACCGGAACGTCCGAGTGAACCTTGACCGTTTCGGGCGCACGTCTTGTAAAAACGCCGACGAGTTCCGCGTCGGGAGCGGCCGATACCGCGCATTCCACGCCGCGTCCGAGATTACCGTAACCAAAAATTGCGAGTTTCATCATGGTTTTTGACCTCATATAAAAGAATGGAATTATTATAGTACAAACGTGGACGGCTGTCAAGAATGCAGAAGTGAAATTTTCCGTGCGGCGGCGGAATTTCCTGCACTGCTGTATTTTTCTTGACTTTCCAAGCGTATAATGCTATAATGAACAAACTACCGTATTTGTAAAATCCGTTTTTTGCAGGGATTTGGAACGCGGTGCAGGCGGACGGAGGAGCGTATGAGTTTCTGGGAACTGCTGATTCTGGCGGCGGGACTGGCGATGGATGCCTTTGCCGCCGCGGTCTGCAAGGGGATGTCCGTTCAAAAAGCGGCGGGAAGACACACGCTGACTGCCGGACTCTGGTTCGGGGCGTTTCAGGCACTCATGCCCGCAGCCGGGTATCTGCTCGGTACGCGGTTCGCGTCGTCCATCACGGCGATCGATCACTGGATCGCATTCCTTCTGCTCGGACTTCTCGGGGCGAATATGATCCGTGAAGCGTTCGCGCAGGACGGGGAATCCGTCGATTCATCGTTCGGCGTACGCGCGATGGCTCCGCTGGCCGTTGCCACCAGCATTGACGCGCTGGCGGTCGGAGTGACATTCGCGTTTCTCGGCGTACGGATTCTTCCGGCGGTTTCGGTGATCGGCGGGATTACGTTTGCGCTGTCCGCTCTCGGTGTGCGGCTGGGGAATCTGTTCGGCGGACGGTTCCGCGGAGGAGCGCAGGCTGCCGGAGGGGTGATCCTGATTCTTGTGGGCGTGCGTATTCTGACCGAGCACCTTGGAATTTTCGGATAAAAAACGGACGAACAGCATTTGGAGGACAACATGGCGATTGAAAAAGTAAAGGCATATTTCGCGTCTCTCGGTATGGAGGAACGTGTTCTGGAATTTGAGGTGTCCAGCGCGACGGTGGAACTCGCGGCGGCGGCGGTCGGCTGCGAACCCGGACGGATTGCAAAAACGCTTTCGTTTGACGTGCGCGGAACGGCGGTTCTGATCGTATGCGCGGGAAATGCGCGGATTGACAACCCGAAGTACAAGGCACAGTTTTCCGCAAAGGCAAAAATGCTCACGCCGGACGAAGCGGCGGAAAAGGTCGGTCACGCGGTCGGCGGCGTCTGCCCGTTTGCGGTGAACGAAGGGGTGGAAGTCTACCTCGACGAATCGCTGAAGGCATACGAAACGGTTTATCCGGCGTGCGGCAGCTCGAACAGCGCGATCGAACTGACCATTCCGGAACTGGAACAGGTTTCCGGATTTACCGCATGGGTGGATGTGTGCAAGTAAGAAAACAGCGTTACAGCGGACGGAATGTCCGCTGTTTTTCGTAACGGCAGAATTTCCGGCGGAAATCCGATCACTTCCGGGCGTTCTCTTGCAAATGGTTTTCCCGCGTGTTATAATATTAGATGTGTTCGATAACCGGATGGTATACTGTAGGGACACGGCGTGCCGTGTCCGTCAAACGATTTGAACAGCCTATATTTTGTAAAATAAATATCCGATTTGGATGAATTCCCAACAAAATATTGTTCATCCCAATTCATAGACGGACACGGCACGCCGTGTCCCTACGAATGACGTGAGGTTATCGAACAGGTCTATTGTAAGAAGAGATAACGATATTCGCCAAAGGAGGTTCCCGATGGAAAAAACAAACATTCGCCGGCTGATTGGGGTCATGATGCCGTTTATGATTATGGTGATCGTTCAGCGGCTCGGGCTTCTCCTGCTGCCGGAACTTCCGGCGTTTGTGATCGCGTCGGCGGCGGGGATTTTCTTTTTCCGGATGAGCTGCGGTGCGGATGTGCTTCGGTTCTCCGGAAGAACGGCAGCCGCACGGGAGGAACAGGAGGACAGCGATCCGACCGTTCCGCCGTTTCGTCCGGGAGATACGGTTCTGGGACGGATTCTGTGGGTTTTCGTCTGTATGGGCGTGCTGATTGTCTTCATGCACATCGTGGCGGCAGTGGTCGGCGGCTCTGCGTCGGAACCGGTACCGTCAGCGGCGGAAGCACTGGCCCTGATACTGATCCATCCGTTTCTGGAGGAATATATCTTCCGCTGGCTGTATTACCGGGAACTGCGCCCGATGCATCCCTTTTTTGCGGGACTGGCGCAGGCGGTCATGTTTGCCATCGTCCACGGCTCGGTCGGCGGGATGGTGTACGCGCTGTTCGCCGGAATCGTCCTGGCGGTGGCACTGGAATATTCCGGTTCGCTCGCCGTGACGGTTGCCGCCCATGCGCTGGTGAATCTGCGTTCGTTTGTCTATGCGGCATGGCTTGCCGACGAGGTATTGATACGGACGATCCTGGATTTCTGCGTGGTATCGGTCGGATTCGGCGCATTTCTCGGTCTGCTGGTACGGCGCGGACTGCGGGAATTCCGGAAATCGGCGGAAACGGAGGCGAAAACGGATGACGGAGAATGAACAGCTCGCGGAACGTGCGCGGGCAATCGAAGCGATCACTGCGCGGTACGCGGAAAAACCGGACGGAAACGCTGACGAATATTATATGCACGCGGCATTGGAACTGGCAGGACTGGCGGCAAAGTACGGCGATGTCCCGGTCGGCTGTGTGATCGTAAGGGACGGAAACATCATCGCGGCAGACTGCAACGGCCGGGAAGTGTTTCACGACGCGTCGTATCACGCGGAAACGGCGGCGATTTCACAGGCGTGCCGACTTCTCGGCGGCTGGCGGCTGACGCGCTGTACGCTGTATGTGACGCTGGAACCGTGTCCGATGTGCGCGGGCGCAATCTGGTGTGCGCGGGTGCCTCGGATTGTTGTCGGCGCGAAAGATGCGAAAGCGGGCGCGACGGGCTCGGTGCTGAACCTGAACGCGTACCCGCTGAATCATAAATTTGACGTGACCTTCGGCATACTCGAAAACGAATGCCGTGGAATCCTGGCGGATTTTTTTAAAAATCGCCGGAAAAAGAAGTAGTGCGGCTTCGCCGCAGAAGGTAGAAAAATGCCTTCAGGCATTTTTCAAAATTAATGTCCCTGCGCGGGACGGCGCATAAGAGGACCGGTCGCGGCCCTCTTATGAATCTCCCCGACCAGAGGAAGTGTCCTCTGGACTCCTCACGTTCGCAGAACTCGGCCTTAAGGCCTCAAACATACAGCAGTTTGCACTCAGCAGACCACTCGGAAGAACAGAGATTTTGTTCAACCAAAGGCGGAACTGACATTTAAGATATCCCTCACGGCTATTACTACTGAACGAACAATTTGGACAGATTTGCACCCCACCTTGTCCCTTCCTAACAATCTGAATGCGGGCAAACCGCTGTATGTCTGAGGCCTTAAGGCCGAGTCCCCCGAACATCAAGCCAGGAATTCACAAAGGGGCGGCGTCTGAGCCCCTTTGTGCGCCGTCCCGCGCAGGGACATAAAAATTGAAAAATGTCCGAAGGACATTTTTCTTCCTTATTAATCCAAACGAACAGTTTGGTATTCTATCCCCCTGTAAGCCAATACGAAAAACAAGGAGAACCTCCGGATGAAATCCAAAACCCTTTTCGTCTCCGACCTCGACGGAACCCTGCTTACGCCGCAGGCAACCCTCCGCGCCGGTGACGCTGACCGCATCAACGCGCTTACCGCGCGCGGAATCCAGATCACCTACGCGACCGCGCGGACGATCGAATCGGCAGGGAAAATCCTCTCGGATATCCGCTTCGCTTCCGATGCACCGCCCGTGTCCCTCATGAACGGCGTGCTGGCGTGTGATATGGCGAGCCGGCATTATGTCGATTCCGCGAAGTTTTCCACAGGATGTGCCGCAGAGATTCTGCGCTGTATGAGCGAATCCGGTTCCTGTCCGTTTATTTATGCGCTGACCGATGGCGAACGCCTGATGACCCATTACACCGATATCCGCAATCCCGCCATGCAGGCGTTTATGGACGAACGCAAAGTCCGCTATGGCAAGCCGTTCCGGAAAATTGACAATATCATGGATGTCGAGGGCGATGTGATCTATTTCTGCATCATCGCGCCGGAAGAGGATGTTCTGCGCGCGTATCATTCCGTGGATAACGTCGCGGGGATCAAGCGGACGTATTACGAGGATTCGTATGCGCCGGGAACGTGGTATCTGGAGATTTTTGACGAAAAGGCATCGAAAAAGCACGCCGTGGAATTTCTCCGGGCTTATACCGGGGCGGAACGGGTGATCTGCTTCGGCGACAACCGGAACGACCTGCCGATGTTTGAAGCGGCGGATTTCGCCGTTGCCGTACCCAATGCGGTGCAGGAGGCGAAAGACGCGGCGGACGATATCGCGGCGGACGGCGTGGTTGCCTATATCGAACAATATGCGGAGAAAATGGGATGGTAAACTTTGATTTTAAACAAACCGCGCCGTGGCTCGGCATGAGACCGGTGATTGATACGGACGATTCCGCCGATGCGCGGGCGAACCTGCGTGCGCTGATGATTTTTGTGGATTTCCCGAACTGCCGCGCCTGTGATGCGGAGGCTCCGTACAACGGGACGGCGTATTACCGGGAAATTTTAGCGGACGACGGTCTGCGGGTGATGAACGCGCTGTCGTACGGACGGCTGAATCTGACCATCGACTGTGCGGACAAGTGGTACACGATGCCGAAAGCGGACGGCGAATACAAAATGGAACGGGTCATCACGCACGAAATTCACGCGGCGTACATTGCGGACGCGTGCGATGTCTGCGCGGATGACTATAATCTGGACGATTACGATATTTTCTACGTTGTTCCCGTGAAGGGTTCGGCGGTACCGTATTCGCCGACGATGGTTTCGAAAAAATATCCGGCGCGCGGTCAGCGGAACCAATCCGGATTATGCGTGACCTTCGGCGCGGATATGCACTTCCGCAGGGGGCTGCTGCTGGCGCACGAAACGGGACATATTCTCGGTCTGCCGGACTATTATTCCTATCAGTGCGAACGCGGCGGCGATTTTGCGAAGTGCGGCGGATGGAGTCTGATGGGGCTGATCGAAGGATTTGCGCCGGACTGGTTCCTCTACGACAAGTGGCGGCTCGGATTCCTGCCGGACGACCGGGCTGCGGTGATCGACGGAGACGGGGAACAGGACGTAAAGCTGGCATTCACGGAAGAAGACGACGGAAAAATGCTCGTTCTGCTTCCGGTGACGGAAACGCGGGCGTACGCGGTGGAAGTCCGTTCGGCGGCGGGACTGGACGAAAAACTCGGCCGATACGGGGAACGCGGGATCATCCTGTACGAAATGGACGGGACGAGAACCGGCGGGTACGACTGTCTGACGGTGATTCCGAAGGCGGGATTTGAAGAATTTTACGGAAAACTGGACGCACGCGAGTGCCGCGAATTTGTGACCGACGGGGAAAGCGTTTCTCACGGCGGCGTGACGGTGACGCTCTGCGGCGATGTAATAAAACTGAATCGGGAGAAGAAAATCATGGAACTTTTTGAAATCGAACAGCAGGCGGCGCAGGCGATGCGCGAACTCTGCGAACTTGCGAAGGTGCCGGAAGGCGGAATTGTAGTGGTCGGATGCTCGTCGTCGGAGGTCGGCGGCGGTGTGATCGGACACGATTCCTCGCCGGACATCGCGGCGGCGGTGTACCGCGGAATTACGTCCGTACTGGACGAACGGAAGCTGTATCTGGCGGCGCAGTGCTGCGAACACCTGAACCGCGCGATTGTCGTGGAGAGGGAAGCGGTTGCGGCGGCTCTGGCGGTATCGTCGCTCGGACTGACGGTATACCGGGAAGTAAACGCGGTTCCTCAGCCGAAGGCCGGCGGATCGTTCGGAACGTGCGCGTACCGGAGCATGAAAAATCCCGTGGTGCTCGACGGCATTGCGGCGGATGCGGGGCTGGATATCGGCGGGACGCTGATCGGGATGCACCTGAAAAAGGTAGCGGTGCCGGTACGTCTGACGCTGGACAGGATCGGATGCGCGCATATTCTGGCGGCGCGGACGAGAGTTCCGTTCACCGGCGGCGGACGCGCGGTCTATGACGAAGAAAAACTGTGAGGGACATTATGAAAGTTACGAAAATCCATTCCAAAAACGCGGCGTACCAGAAGCTGGAGGTTCTCTCCACCAACCGGAACAAGCGGTACAAGTATTACGAATTCCTCGTGGAAGGGGTCCGCAACATCAACGAAGCCATCAAAAACGGCTGGGAGATCGTTTCGCTGATCTACGCGCCGTCTCTGCCGATGTCCGACTGGGCGAAGGGGGTCATCCGATCCACGCGCACGACGGAAGGGAATATCGAGCTGGATGCGCCGCTGATGCAGGATCTGTCCGACAAGGAGGACACGTCCGAGCTGATGGCGGTGGTCAAGATGCGTCCGGACGATCCGGAGCAGATCAAGTTCCGCGGAGTGCCGCTTCTCGCGCTGTTCGACCGTCCGTCGAACAAGGGGAACCTCGGCACGATCATCCGCACGCTGGACGCGATGGGTGCGGACGGGCTGATTCTGACGGGACACGGCGTTGACCTGTACGACCGGGAAGTGGTCGGTGCGTCGATGGGTTCGTTCTTCAACGTACCGGTGATCCGGATGCCGCGTCACGACGATCTGGCGGCATTCCTCGCGGATGTGACGGAGAAATACGGAAGTTTACAGGTGGTCGGAACGACGGCGCACGCGGACGTACAGCTCCGCGACCTCGATCTGACCGTTCCGACGATGTTCATGATCGGCTGTGAGACGGACGGTCTGTCCGACGGTCTGCGCCCGTTCTGCACGACAATGGCGACCATCCCGATGGCGGAAACCTCGTCCGCCTCCAGCTTCAACGTCGCCTGCGCCGCAACGGTCATGATGTACGAAGCCGTAAGACAGCGGGGATAATAAAGTTTTTTCGCGGGAAACCTTTTTTAAGGAAAAAGGTTTCCCGCACCCTTCCAAAAACCTTTTTGAATGGGGGATATATTATGAAGTTTGTGCGAATTTTAAAGAAAACGACAGCGGTGCTGGCGATGCTGGCACTGCTCGGCGGATGTGTTCTGCGGGATGCGACGGAATTTGCGGAGGAATCTCCGGTTGCTAAAATGGAGACGGAAGAATTTTCGCTTCCGCTGACGACGTTGGAAGCATCTGCGGAACCGATTCCCGCACCGGATGCTGTTCCGGAGCCGGAACCTGTGGCTGAACCGGAGCCCGAACCCGAGCCGGTTCCCGAAACGCCCGAAGAGGTGCGCGAACGCCGGATTGCCGAGGAACTGGCGCAGATGACCGTGCGGGAAAAGCTCGGGCAGATGCTGATGGTTGCGTACAACGATGCGTCCGTGACGGCACTGCCGGAGTATGCGTTCGGGGCGTACATTCTGTTTGCGGCGAATTTTGAGACCGAGACGGCCGATTCGCTGGCCGCGAAAATGGCGGCACTGCAGGGGCAGGCAAAATACGGGCTTCTGACGGCGGTGGATGAGGAAGGCGGTACAGTGACGCGGATCAGCCGGTTCACGCAGTACCGCGCGGACACGTTCAAGTCACCCAGAACGCTGTATTCGTGGGGCGGCATGGACGCGATCCGGAAGGACACGGCGGAAAAGGCGGCACTGCTGGCAAAGCTGGGGCTGAACCTGAACATGGCACCGGTGGCGGACATTTCGCTGAATCCGGGCGATTTCATGTTCTGGCGTTCGGTCGGTCTGGACGCGGAAGGAACGTCGGAATTTGTACGGACGGTGATCCGGGAATCGAAAACGTTTGGCATCGGCAGTGTGGCGAAGCACTTCCCGGGGTACGGCAGTGCGGCGGATACGCACACCGGCATGGCGCAGGACAACCGGTCGCTGGACGAGCTTCGGGCGAAGGATTTTGTACCGTTCACGGCGGCGATCGAGGAAGGAGTGGACGCGGTTCTGGTGTCGCACCTCATCATGCCGGCGATTGACGCGGAAAAGCCGGCGAGCGTATCGGCGAAAACCGTGGAGCTTCTGCGGAACGAGCTGGGCTACGACGGCGTGATTCTGACGGACGACCTTGCGATGGCGGGCATCACGGACTACTGCACGACGGGAAATGCGGCGCTGGAGGCGATCCTTGCGGGGTGCGACCTGCTCTGCTGCACGAACTGGGACACGCAGTACGCGGCGGTCTGGACGGCAGTGGAAGCCGGGACGATCCCGGAAGACCGTCTGAACGAATCGGCGGCGCGGGTTCTGCGGATGAAGTATGACATGGGGCTGTGGGAATAGGGAATTCCCGGGGAAAAACTTCAATTTGTATGGAAGGACAGAATGCGGCTGAAATTGTTTGGTTTATGTGGCAGAAGTATTCTTTCTTTGTGGAATTTATACATTGTTAATCGGATTTTTTTGTGTTATAATACAATCCGGAAAAAATAAAATACAATGTATACGAGGAAAAACATCATGTCTGCAAAGAAAAAAATTCTTGCTCTCCTTCTTGCGCTGCTGATGGCGGCTTCCGCTGTCGGATGTGCGTCCGACAATACGGCGGACGGTGCGGCTGACACCACGGCTCCCGCTGCGGACAACACCGCGCTGGAAGAAACCGATCCGGTCGAAACCGAACCGGAATACGTTATGTGGGAAAACCTTCCCGCAGCCACTCTCGACGGCTTTGAATTCAAGATCGTCGAATATACGCCGAATCAGGACACCGGTGCGACCGTTCTTCACGGCGACGCAACCGAGCTGACCGGCGAAGCGATCAACGACGCGATTTACAACCGGAACCGTGCAGTCGAAGAACGCTTTGACGTGAAGATCACCACGCAGGGCGAAGCATGGGGAGCTCCCTCCACGATGACTAGAAACAACGTTGCGGCAGGGGACGACGCGTTCTCCATGATTATGGATGCGCCCGGAAGCGTGATCGGCGTTGCTACCGCGAACAACCTCCTGAATCTGTACAATATTGAAAATCTTAATCTGGCAAATCCGTGGTACAGCCAGAACCAGATCGAAAACTTCACCATTCTGGACAAGCTGTATTTCTGGATGGGCGATATCTCCTATTCCACGCTGATGTTCGGCGCGTGCATGATCTACAACCTCGGCATGGCGGAACGCTACGAACTGCCCTATATCTATGACATCGTCATGGAAGGCGAATGGACGATCGACAAGATGTACGAAATCACCGAGACCGTTCCTGCCGACCTCAACGGTGACGGTCAGTTCAAGGAAAGCGACGACCAGTTCGGCTATGCCTGCGGCGGCAGCGGCAACCTCATGAACTTCCAGTTCTCCTCCGGTGAAAACTTCATCAAGTACGACAAGGCGACCAAGAGCTTTGTGGATACCTACAACGTTGAACGTATGCAGACGATTGTAGAAAAGATGTACAAGAACTTCCACGACAACAACCGCGGTATCAATGCACAGGACTACACCGCGCTGTTCAATGACGGCCGCGTTCTCCTGCGTTCGGCTTACGTCGGAAGCTGCGTCAACCACACGGAAATGGAAGACGCATTCACGCCCATTCCGTACCCGAAGTTCGATACCAATCAGGAAAGCTATCTCTCCATGATGACCGGTTCCGTACAGGTTATGGGGATTCCGGTAACGGTAAGCAATCCCGCAGCGGTCGGTCTGGTTGTGGAAGCCCTGTCCGAACACAGTGCGGGCGACCTCAACAACGCCGTATACGAACGTGTTCTGTCCTACCAGACCATGCGTTCCGAAGACGCGGTTGAAATTCTCAAGACCATCCACGACAGCCTTATCATCGACTTCGGTTATCTGACCGCGACCGGTGCTTCGGACGCAGCCAAGTGGACGGTCGGTCAGCTTGTCGTTGAACAGCAGTCCACGGACGTTGCTTCCTACTGGGCAAAGATTCAGAAGACCGTAACCAAGTTCTACGAAAAAATGATTACGACCTACGAAGGTCTGAACTAAGCGGGAATTCTCGGGGAAAACTGGAGATTCCCTTCGGAAACTCCGAAAAAAAGTTTTTCCCCGAATCCCTTTTCAAAAAACTTCAATCTGTGAAAAAAACAAGGTACAGCTGAAAGTTTTCGTACAAACGATTTCAGCCGTACCTTGTTTTTCTTTTTTAGTTGAAAAGTTTTTGAAGAGGGGTGCGGGGAGGAACTTTTTTCAAAAAGTTCCTCCCCGCGAAAACTTCATTTCTTAAAATTCCACATCCCCTTCGAAAATCGCGTCGTCGACTTCGGAGAGGGAGAAGATGGACTTCGGACCGGGTTCGCGCTTGATCCACATACCGTCGGTGAAGTCGGGGATGGCGACCGGTGCACTTCCGAGGGCGATGGATTCTTCCGAGAGGAGCGCGACTGCCATCAGCGTTGCGGAGTCGTAGACGTCGATCGGGGTCTGGATCTTACGGCGTACCGCTTCGAGGAACGCGCGCATGACGAGCCAGTCCATGCCGCCGTGACCGCCCGTGAAGTCGGCGGCCTTCGTCTTCTTCCACAGCGGATGCTCGAATTCTTCCCAGTAGTTTTCCATCGGTTCCCACACTTCGCCTTTGGTGCGTCCTTCGATGTGGAGCGCGTGGAGGTCTTCCATCCAGAGACCGCAGGTACCCTGTACGCGTCCGCCGCGGGAGTACGGTCTCGGGGAGCTGGTGTCGTGGGTCAGGACGATGGTTTCGCCGTTCGCACAGCGGATGGTTGTCGTCACGATGTCGCCGAGACGGAATTCCGCGTTGGCGAAGGGATGGTCGGGACCGAACTTGTCGTTGACGTACTTTTTCAGACCGCGGGACTTGGTCGCCATGGAGTTGAGGCTCATGAGGCGGTTGCCGCGGTTGATGTCGAGGTAGGTCATGATCGGGCCGAGTTCGTGGGTCGGGTAGAGTTCCGCGTTGCGGTGGAGGTAGTGCCATGCGCGTTCGTGATCGCGGCTGAAGGAGTTCGCAACGCCGCGCAGGTCATGTTCATAGCCGCCCTGACAGTGCAGGATTTCACCGAACAGGCCTTTTTTAATCATGTTGAGGACGGTCATTTCCTCGCGGTTGTAGCAGCAGTTTTCCATGAGCATACAGGGAACGCCCGTTTCCTCGTAGGTGCGGACGAGGTCCCAGCACTGCTGAATCGACTGCGCGGGGCCGACTTCGAATGCGGCGTACTTGCCCTTCTTCATGGCGGCGATGGCGATCTTGACGTGGTCGTTCCAGTAGGTCGTAATCATGACGGCTTCGCTTCCGTCGTCACGGTTTACGATATCCTGCCATTTCGTGGAGCCGTAGACGTCGCGGCCGTAACGGTCGGCGCACATTTTGCGTCCGTGTTCCATGCGGTCTTCGAATTTGTCGCACACGGCGGTGATTTCGACGTCTTCCATTTTCAGAAGCTCGCCGAGCCACCACGTTCCGCGTCCGCCGAGACCGATGATCGACATTTTGATGGTTTTCATTGGATGTCCTCCTTTTATAAAATGGGGTTTCGCGGGGAAAAACGGAGATTCCCTTCGGGAACTCCGAAAAAAAGTTTTCCCCGGACCCCTTTCAAAAAACTTTATACTGGAAAAGAATAACAGAGTTTTGCCGAAGGGGAGTCTTTATTTTCTGATGAGATGCACCACTACGGAATCGCCGTCGCGGTAGTTTTTCGTGAGATTCAGGCCGGCGTTCATCAGCGTGCTGCCGTGGTATTCCTTGCCGGTTGCCTGATCGACGTATACCGCGTTCGGATCAAGGCCGCGCAGCTTCACGAAGTAAACCGGGTGAACCGACGTGCGGATCACAACGAACGTGAACAGGGCTTCGCTCCGGTTTTCGGAAACGTACATCCACGACGCACACTTGCCGGTTTTTCCGTTGTAATTGTCGGTCGGCAGGATGAGACGGTACAGATCGCCGCGGTTGATGATGTCGTAGTAGCGGTGGTAGTCGGCGGTCTGCTTGCGGATGAGGTCCTTTTCTTCATCGGACAGCTTGGTCAGGTCGAGTTCGTAGCCGAATGCGCCCGCCATTGCAACGTTGCCGCGGGTCGTGAACGAGGTCACGCGGCCGGTCTGATGGTTCGGGGATGCGGAAACGTGGCAGCTCATCGAGGAGGCCGGATAGACAAAGGACGTGCCGAGCTGGATGTCGAGACGTTCCATTGCGTCGGTGTCGTCGCTCGTCCAGAACTGGGGCGAATAGTAGAGCATCGCGGGGTCAAACCGTCCGCCGCCGCTGGAGCAGCCTTCGAGAAGGATGTGCGGGAACGCGGAAGTCAGGCGTTCGAGAAGGTCGTACAGACCGAGGACGTAGCGGTGGAAGATTTCGCCGCCGCGTTCTGCCGGAAGGAGCGCGCTGCCCGCTTCGGTCAGGTTGCGGTTGAAGTCCCACTTGACGTATTCGATATTGGCGGAAGAGAGAACACCGGAAATGGTGTCGAACAGATAGTCGCGCACGTCTTCGCGGGTCATGTCGAGGACGTACTGGCTTCTCGAAATGGACATGGCACGGCCGGTGGTGCGGAGTGCCCAGTCGGGATGCGTTTCGTAGAGCTTGCTGACCGGGGAGATCATTTCCGGTTCGAACCAGATCCCGAATTTCAGCCCGAGCGCGTTGACTTTTTCCACAAGTTTGCCGAGACCGCAGCGGATCTTGTCTTCGTTGACGAACCAGTCGCCGAGGGAACTCCGGTCGTCGTTGCGGATGCCGAACCAGCCGTCGTCCATGACGAGCATTTCGATGCCGCACTTTGCCGCGTCTTCCGCGATGGCAACGAGTTTTTCATCGTCGAAGTTGAAGTAGGTTGCTTCCCAGTTGTTGACGAGGATCGGACGTTCGCGGTCTGCCCATTCGCCGCGGCAGAGGTGCCTGCGGTAGAGTTTGTGGTAAACGCGGGACATTTTTCCGAGACCTTCGCCGGAGAGGACGATCACTGCTTCGGGGGTGACGAACTGTTCGCCGGGATCGAGGTGCCATTCAAAGCCGTCCGGGGAAATGCCGGCCATGAAGCGGGTCAGACCGAACGCGTCCACGTCGGCGGTGATATCGAAATTGCCGGAGTAAATGAGAGACATCCCGACCGCCATGCCGGATTCTTCCGTAGTTTCGGAGGTCACGAGGGCGGCAAAGGGATTGTGATAGTGGCTGGACGCACCGCGGCGGCTGTTCACGGACAGACTGCCGTGGAGAAGGGGCGTGCGTTCCATGTGGCGTTCACGTCCCCATGTTCCCCAGAGGTGGACAAGTTCCGCCTGTGGGTCGATGGCAGTGAAGTCGAGGGATGCGCTGTACGCGCGGAGAAGGGTCGCGGAAACCGTTCCGGAGGTATTTTTGATAACCGTGCGGCGGCAGACGGCGGGATAGTCGCGCATCACGGTGTAGTAGAGGTCGTATTTCAGAGCTGTCGCGGGATCGGCGCAGTGGAGAACGAGGGTTTCGCATTCGTCGTCGGCTGCGTGAATCGCGGGACAGGTGTCGAGAACCGGCTTGCCCGCGAGAATTTCGTGGGATTCGTACAGAACGGCTGTGGTGGGTGCGCCGCCGGTGATGGGAGCGATGCCGTCGATCTGGTCGTTCGTCAGCATTTTTGCCATGACCGCAGATGGACGGAAGTCGCCGGAACCGTAGGCGGGATATTCAAACGGCGCGATGTCGCAGGAGAACCAGCCTTCGGGAGTGTGCGCGGGACGGGGAACGACGGAGTCATGACCGACGCGGACGAGGAGATATTCGACATCGTCGTCGGAGATGGCGGAACCGGCGTAGAGATGGAGCGGGAAGCCGTGGAAAATGGAGAGAATGTAGGAGGCATCTCCGGCGGTGAGATGGAAGATCGGTTCGCCGGTGGCGGAGAGGATGGTTTTAATCATGAGGATACTCCGTTTTTATGGTTTTCAGTGATTTTCGATGACTTTGGAGGTGGCGATAAGGATGAGTGTCAGGATGAACGCGGGGGCAAGGATGAGATACCACGCGGTGACGAGACACGCCGAGACAACGTGCATGGCGAGCTGAACGGCGGCAACGGCAAGGACGGCGGGACGGCCTTTTTTGATTTTGTAGCAGTACAGGCCGGTGAACGCGGTCGGGACGGCGAGGAGAGCCGTGATGATGGCGATCAGGAACGGCGCGGAAAAGCCGTCCGAGAGGATGCCGAACGCGAGGCACATAATGCCGGGCATGACATACAGAATATTGGCAACGCAGGCGAAAATGTAGCGGGTGATGATTTTTTCGTTCGGAGCCTGCAATTGCGAGGTGGGCATACGTTTGTTTTGCTGTTTCATAATTCCTCGGATAGTTGACGTTTTCTTTAAGTATAACATATCAAAAAGGTTTTGGGAAGTGCGAAATTGCACTTTAGGCAATTTTGGGGAAACCTTTTTCCTCAGGGCTTGTTTGAAAAATCAAGAAAGTTGTGAAATATAGAGAAAAACACCTCATCAGTCATCTTCGATGACAGCTTCCCCTCAAGGGGAAGCCAAAATAAGGCAAAATTTTGTTAGCTGACGGAAGTGAAAACTGCACGTTATAGCCTTCCCCTTGAGGGGAAGGTGTCACGAAGTGACGGATGAGGTGGCATTTTTGGTTATATTTTATTTTTTAACAACGTTTAAAAAAGTCCCCCCGGGAAAAACATTATTCAAGAATTACGCACACATCCGCGTATCCCAGCGGGAGAGCATCGCCGTGATCGTAGAAATCCTCGGCGGACGTGACTGCTTCG
Organism: Oscillospiraceae bacterium; assembly: GCA_015065295.1. Taxonomy (GTDB): domain Bacteria; phylum Bacillota; class Clostridia; order Oscillospirales; family CAG-272; genus UMGS1696. The sequence continues at coordinate 18,660 of SVQN01000027.1, read as the reverse complement.
CGGCTGTCGCAGGCCTTCATGTACAGCCGTTCGCCGTTCAGGACGGTTTTCGGAACGGTGACGGTCAGTGTATTGTCCGTACAGGTCAGCGGAACGGTCACATTGCCGTCCGGCGTGAGCACGGTCGTTGTTCCGGCGGCAAAATCGGGATGGACGTTGACCGTATAGCCGTAGCTGCGGTTTCCGGGGACATCCGGCTGAACGAAAATCTGAAGGAATGTGCCTTCCGTATCGGCCGTGTCGATCGGTTCACCGGTTTCGATGGTGAACCGGAGGGAATCCGTGCAGTTTTCCACAAGAAGTTTTTTCAGCGAATGCCGTCCGGTGTGATTTTCATACGTCCGGTCGTAGCCGGGATGATTCCGGTGCATCGCGCCGTCGGAGAATCCGTGGAAGACCGCCGTTTCGCCGGGTTTGCAGGTTACGTCCGGCGAGATGCCTTTCAGCTTGGCGACATATTCGCAGAATTTGACGTAGTAATTGTCGAAGTACCCGCCGCGCATCATTTCGATGTCCCGGCTGTATTCGTAGTTCGCGCAGTCCACGAACATGACGGGGCGTTCGGGGGAACCCGGCCAGTAACCGGCGATCCATTCGTTCCAGCCGGTGACGAGGGTGTAGGGAACGTCCGCTTCCAGTGCGCGTTCGAACTGCTCGATCATGTTGCCGCAGAATTTGTAGGCATCCGGATCGGGATCGTTGGCACCGTCGTGGAACGCGCGTCCGCAGTTGGTCGTTTCGCCGTACAGGACGGAGTCGCCGAACCGGAGCTGCGGATGCTGGGCAATCGAGACGTTGATGCACTCCGGACGGCCGTTTCTGTCCTCGAAAATACGCTGGGGACGGGTGAAGTCCATCCACGGCCAGCCGCCGATTTTGTCCGGTTCGTTCGGCCACTGCGGGAGTTTGATGGTGAAGAATTCCCGCATTTCGGGGGAACATTCTTCCTCAAAGGCGATGATCGCGGGCTTTCCGTCGATATAGTACCAGGTGTCGGGGCAGTAGCCGGGCTTGTAAATGGCTTCGTAGAGTGCTTTGGCGGTATCTCCGGAGCGGGTGTTTGTATAGAACATGATCTGCGGGATGCGCCAGCCGTCGTCGTAATATTCCTGAAGAACGCGGAGAACGAGCTTGGCGTTTTTTTCGTAGATGACCGCGTTGGTGGTGTCGAAATACAGGAAGTCGATGCCGGACTGGATGAGTAGCTTCATGTGGCGGCGGACAACCCATTCGTCGTCGGAGTAGTAGTAGCCGTAGAAGGGTTCGCCCCAGTGATGGTAGGTGCCGACGCCGCCCCAGTAGTCTGCGTCGGGGTGATATCCGGCGTCCGGATGTTCGGCGGTGATTTTCGAAACGTCGTAGGGTTTATGGCGGCCGTGTTCGCCGAGCCAGAGGAAATAGAACAGGCCGACCTGATTCGGACGGGGAGCGGGGTAGTTCCCGTGGAGGTAGGTGGAATTTTTCATGAGGATTCTCCTTCAAAAAACAAAGAGAGGGGTACTTTTTGACAAAGTACCCCCTTGGTTACGGAATTCAGTGCAGTTCTTCTTCCTTGAGCAGCGTGCATCCTTCGGCTTCGAGGATTTCTTCAACGTGGTCGTTATTGTCCACGCGGAGGATAACGTAAGCGTTGCCGGTTTCACGGGAGACGAACGCGTACAGGTAAGCGATGCTGATATTCTTGGCGGTGGTGATGCGGAGAATATCGGACAGGCCGCCGGCGATATCGGGGATCTTCACGCCGACAACGTCGTCCACGGAGACGATATTGCCGTTTTCGGAAAGAACCTGCGCGGCTTTGGTGGGTTCCTTGACGAGCAGACGGAGAACGCCGAAGTTGGCGGTATCGGCGATACTGAACGCGCGGATGTCGATACGGGCTGCGGCAAGGGACTTGGTGATTTCGTAGAGTGCGCCGTTTTTATTTTCCGCAAATACGGATAACTGACGAATTGCCATGAGTACCTCCTGATAGGTTATATATAGAACGGGTGGTTGGTCGGATTTTTTGGGGACGGGGACGCATGCGCGGACAGGGGAGAATACCTCCTTTTTTCAGATGAAGCCGGGAGGTGGAGCGATCCCCTGTTTGTGTCCAGAGTGTTTCGACCTCTGCGGAGGTCGACCAAGGACGCTGTCCTTGGAACCTGCAAGCCTTTGAAAAGGCTTGAGCGAAACTTTTATGAGGACAACGTGCAGTTTATTAATAGAGTTTTCTGGTGTCAATAACTCTTACGGCCTTGCCTTCGCTGCGGACGATGGACTTGGGTTCTACGATGGAAACCTTTGCGGCAATACCGAGCATGGACTTGAGTGCGCCGACGATATCTGCTTCGATCTTATGGATGCTGTCGACCTTATCGGAGAACAGTTCGGGCGTCATTTCCACCTTGACTTCGAGGCTGTCGGTGGTGCCTGCACGGTCAACGAGAATCTGATAGTTGGAGGTGAGACCCTGTGCCAGCAGAACTTCTTCGATCTGGGACGGGAATACGTTGACGCCGCGGATGATGAGCATATCGTCGCTGCGTCCCATCGGCTTGGACATCTTGACAAACGTTCTGCCGCAGGAGCAAACGCCGCGCTTCAGGACAGCGATATCCTTGGTACGGTAACGGAGCAGGGGGAACGCCTTCTTGGTGATGCTGGTGAAGACGATTTCGCCGCGGGAACCTTCGGGGAGAACCTTACCGGTTTCGGGATCGATGGTTTCAGCGATGAAGTGGTCTTCGTTGATGTGCATACCGGTCTGTTCTTCACATTCAAACGATACGCCGGGGCCGGAGAGTTCGGTCAGGCCGTAAATGTCGTACGCCTTGATGCCGAGACGGCGTTCGAGGTCGTGACGCATTTCTTCCGTCCATGCTTCCGCGCCGAAGATACCTGCCTTGAGCTTGATCTGGTCGCGGAGACCCTTTTCTTCGATGGATTCTGCGAGGTATGCGGCGTAGGACGGGGTGCAGCAGAGGATGGTTGCGCCGAGGTCGGTCATGAACTGGAGCTGACGTTCGGTGTTGCCGGAGGACATGGGGAGGGTCAGGCAGCCGACTTTATGGGAACCGCCGTTGAGACCGGGGCCGCCGGTGAAGAGGCCGTAGCCGTAGCAGACCTGGCAGACGTCATCCTTGGTTCCGCCGACAGCAACGATGGCGCGGGCGCAGCAGTCTTCCCAGAGGTCGATATCTTCCTGGGTATAGAACGCAACTACACGCTTGCCGGTGGTGCCGCTGGTGGACTGGATACGGACGCAGTCGGAGAGAGGAGCGGACATCAGGCCGTAGGGATATGCTTCGCGGAGGTCATCCTTGGTGAGGAAGGGGAGCTTCCAGAGGTCGTCGCGGGACTGAATGTCACCGGGTTCGAGGCCGACGGCCTTCATCTTGTTGCGGTAATATTCGTTGTTGTTCCAGACGTGATTGACGGTGTTGACGAGACGTTCGTCCTGCCACGCGCGGATCTGCTCGTAGGAGGCGGTTTCAATCTCTTTCTGATAATATGCAGCCATGATATATAGAAATCCTTTCGATGGATAAAATAGGTATGGAAATGAACTGCCTATTATTAAAGCACAAACACCTGCGGATGTCAATATCTATGCGTGAAAATTCACAGAAAAATCCACAAAAAGGAATAAAGTTTGTGAAATAATGTATATTTATGTATAAATATAACACAATTCACAAAGACGAACGGGCAGCATACCGGAATATGCCGCCCGTTGGGAAACGATTCAGTCGAGGATACCCTTTACTTCGGGCTTCACCATGGGGATGCCGCGTTCGTAGTGGGTGGTGAGCTTGATGCGGCGGCCTTCTTCGGAGGACTTGCCGATCATGGTCATGATTTCGAGAACGTGTTCGGTCTGCGTGTAGTCGCAGCGGGACTTGCGGCCGTCTGCGATGGACTTTGCCATATCAGCGAGACCGAGCGCACGGCTGTTCTGAGCGTAGTCGAAGCCGTCGATGGAGATTTCCGTCCATTCGCCGTTCTTGAGGAGCTTTACGGGACCGCCGAAGCCGTTCGGGTCGGGTACGGAGAGGGTACCTTCGGTACCGTAGATGTCGATACGGCATCCGTCGCCGCCGTAGATATCGAAGGTGGTGAAGATGGTGCCGACTGCGCCGTTGTCGAACATCAGCGTACCGGTAACGTAGGTGTCAACGTCTACGTCAACAACTTCGCCGTAGTGCGGCTGGCTGGTGATGGTACGGGTCGGGAAGGACTTCTTCGCAACGCCGGAAACTTCGGAAACGCCGCCCATGAGGTTAACGAGCGCGGTGATGTAGTAGGGACCCATATCGAGCATGGGGCCGCCGCCGAACTTGTAGTAGAATTCCGGGTCCGGATGCCAGCTTTCGTGGCCGTGGCAGGTCATAGCGGCAACCGCGCCGATGGGCGTACCGATCGCGCCTTCGTCGATGACTTTGCGGGCAGTCTGGATGCCGGCACCCATGAAGGTATCCGGTGCGCCGCCGAGGTAGAGACCCTTTTCCTGAGCGAGACGAACGAGTTCAACGCCTTCTTCAAAGGTTGCGCCGAGGGGCTTTTCGCAGTAAACGTGCTTGCCTGCGAGGAGAGCTGCCTTGGAAACTTCGAAGTGTTCGTAGGGGCGGGTGATATTGAGCACGAGGTCAACTTCGGGGTCAGCGAACGCATCGTGCATGGTTTCGTAGAGCTTCGGCACGTTGTACTTCTTCTGCGCGTTTTCCGCACGTTCACGGATGAGGTCGCAGACGCCGATGAGCTTGATTTCCTTGAAAACTTTCGTAATATTTTCGAGATAGATGCCGGAGATCGCGCCGACACCGATCATAGCGATACCAATTGTCTTAGCCATGGTGTGGTTCCTTTCGATATAATATATATTCGATATATAGGAAGAATAAATACAGCAATTTCCTACGGCTTGCTTCTTGAGACGAACGATTCAGACAGATCTGCACCCAAACCTTGTCTCTTCCGAACGTTCTGAATGCGGGCAAACCGCTGTATGTCTGAGCCCTTAAGGGCGAGTCCCCCGAACGTCAGCCAGAAATTCACAAAGGGGCGGCGATTGACGGAGTTCACTCCGTGAACTCCATTTGTGCGCCGTCCGCGCAGGACATAAAATTTTGAAAAAATATCCGAAGGATATTTTTTCTTCCTATCGCACCGGAGGTGCGGATTAATACATCTTCGCGTTGTTCTGGTACTTGTCGCCGGAGAGACCGTGTTCCTTCGCGTAAGCCTTGCCTTCGCCTGCCCAAAGCATACCGCGTTCCATCAGGATCGCTGCGTTCGGGGAGTTGTCGAATACGTCATCGTGGTGGCCGAGGGAGTTGTAGAATACGCGGCCGCAGCCCCAGTACTTCGTCCAGATAACGGGCATGTCAATGACCTTGTTGGATGCGTGGTAGTAGTTAACCAGCGGGAAACGGGTCGTTGCGAGAACTTCGATCGCCGGGTCAACGTGCAGGTAGTAGTGTTCGCTCTTTACCTGGAAGTCTTCCAGACCTTCGATCAGCGGAGAGGAACCGCGGCGGATGTTGACTGTGTATTCCACACCGTCGCCGCCCGGATGGCTGACCCACTGACCGCCCGTCATGAACTGCCATTCCGTGTCGTTGCGGAAGGAGTCGCACATACCGCCGTGGCAGCCTGCGAGACCTACGCCGTAGCCGACTGCCTTGCAGACGTTGCGGGTGAGTTCGCCGTCGATCTGGCCGCCCGTCCAGCAGGCTACGATCAGGTCGAGATCCATCAGCTTGTCGAGGTCGCGGAGGCATTCGAGCGTGTCGTAGATTTCAACTGCATAGTCGTTCTTTTCCAGCATACCTGCGAAACGCTTGGAGGTCAGCTTCGGTTCGTGGCCGTCCCAGCCGCCCTGAAAGATCAATGCTTTTTTCATAAGAGGTTCTCCTTTAATAAAGTAAAAATTTCTTTTTTATTTATAGATTAATCATAACAAAAACCACTCGATAAGTCAAGGGGGAGTTGTGAATTTTTGTGAGTCTCCGTGGAATGAAAACGAAAAAATACAAAAACAGGCACTCCCGCGGGAGTGCCTGTGAGGAAAATACAAAGGGGATTTACGGATTGCGTTCCATGACTTCGGCGTACTTCTTGACGGCCTTTTCCATTGCCTTGTTGAACGCCTTTTCTGCCTTTGCCCAGCTGGAAGCAAGATTGCCGGCACCGTTGGTGATAACGCCTGCGATGTTGCCGGCCATGCCGCCGTAGTTGGCGATCAGACCGAGGTCGTATACACGGCTGTCGAGGATGATGTCGAGCATTTCTGCGGATTCGTTGTCACGCATATATTTGTAGGTCAGAGCAACGTCGTAGTACGCCGGGGTTACGGTGTACATGGACTTTGCAGCGAACGCTTCGATGATCGCACCGACGAATTCGTAGTCGGTCTGGCTGACGGGGATGCAGACGCCGCGTCCCGCAGAGGTGTGAACGAGGTTGTAATAACCATCCTGTGCGTCGTCATACTTCGGCCACGGTACAAGACCGAATTCGGTTTCGCTTTCTCTCATACGGATGATGCACTGCATAACTTCGCCGTAGAAGAGAGCACGGCCTTCTTCAAAGACGGCGCGGATATCGTCCGGAACGGTGGATTCGTAGCCGGTCAGGAAGGTGATCCCCTTGTCGCCCATGATCTTGGCGGCAACGTCAACAACGCCGGAGAGACGTTCGATGGAGGGAAGCGGGATGAGATTATGCTGGGCATCCTGTGTGACGAGCTTTTCGCCGGAAGCATACATCAGGGCACGGGAGGAGTAGTCGGAGGTGACAAAGCCGAAATTGTCGTCCTGCCACTTGAGGGTACCGTCGCCGTTCATATCGACAGCGGCCTGGCTCATCATGTCGTAGAACTTGTCGTAGGTCCAGCGGTCTTCGCGGACGAGGTCGTAGAGGTTTTCGAACTGGAGGTCTTCGACATACTGCTTGCCGAACATGAGAACCCACGTTGCGTCGTTGTCAACGATGGTGATGTCACCGGTTGCGAGGAAGACGCCGCCCATGAGGTTCATATCCTGAACACCGCGCTGGTCCCACCACGGCTGTTCGAGGTTGATGTACTGCATATCGTAGAGGTTGTGAAGGCTGCCGGTCTGCGCGAGGTTGGCACCGTTTTCAAAGTGAGTGAACGCTGCGTCGAACGCATTGGTAGCGACCTTGACTTCGGTCTGAATCTCGGCGAGGGTAGTGCCGGCGGTTTTGTATTCGGCAATCTGGACGTTGTAGGTTTCGTTGATGTAGAGATTGCGTTCCATAACGGCATCGTTGATGACGTCGCCGTTGAGTTCTTCAACCCATACGTCAAAGGTTTCCCAGTCTTCGCCGTTGGTGTCGCCGATCCCGGAGGTCAGGAAGGTGAAGGTGCGTCCGTCAAAGTCGAGAGCGGGAATGTCGGGCTGGATTTCCGTTTCTTCTTCCTCAACGGCAACGGTTTCTTCGCCGGCGGAAGGCGTTGTGGGAGCGGTGGTTTCCGCGGCGGCGGTATCTTCCGTTGTGTCCGCCGCGTTTTCCGAACACGCGGTAAACAGGGGAAGAACCATCAGGAGAGCGAGGAGCAGTGTGAGAGCTTGCTTTTTCATGGGGGACTCCTTTTTTGATGATCTGAGGTCAAAAATTGACGATTTCAGTGATTTTGTCCCTTTATTATAAATGAATCGGCGGAGGATGTCAAGGGTTTGTAGGAAATTTATGAAGTATATTTTTAAATCAAATTAAAAATAACGATTTATTCGTTTGGAGGAAGATGGTACGGCGGCAGGTGAAATTTTTTTGAAGAATGGCGGATTTTTGTATTTTCATCTGAAAAGATTTGTGCTATAATATAGCATACTATTTTATCATTGAGGATGGATGGCATTATGGGAGGATTTTTCGGTACTGCTCTGAAGGAAGACTGCGTATTTGATTTATTCTATGGGGTGGACTATCACTCACATCTGGGGACGCGCCGTGCGGGTCTGACGGTGTACAGTGAGGAATCCGGATTTGACAAGGCGATTCACGACATCGAAAATACGCCGTTCCGCACCAAGTTTACGAGCGAAGCGAACGATATGCACGGGAATTTCGGGATCGGATGTATTTCCGACTACGAAGCACAGCCGATTCTGGTTCGCTCGCACCACGGAACCTTTGCGATCACGACGGTCGGGAAGATCAATAACGCGGACGAAATTGTGGAAACGATTCTGAAGGATCGGGTTCACTTCTTCGAGATGCAGAACGGGGAGATCAATCAGACGGAGCTTGCGGCGGCGATCATCAACCAGAAGGACAATTTTATTGAAGGTATCCGGTATGTACAGGAACTGGTGGACGGTTCGCTGTCTCTGATGATTCTGACGCCGAAGGGGATCTATGTTGCGCGTGACCGTCTCGGACGGACGCCGATTGTGCTGGGGCGTAAGGATGAAGGATACTGTGCGAGCTTCGAGAGTTTCGCGTATCTGAATCTGGGCTACAGTGATTTCCGTGAACTGGGGCCGGGAGAAATTGTCGTGATGACACCGGAAGGTGTCAGGACGCTGGTGGCACCCGGGAAGGATATGAAGATCTGCGCGTTCATGTGGGTTTACTACGGCTATCCGTCTTCGTCCTACGAAGGACTGAGCGTAGAGGAGATGCGGAACATCTGCGGCCGTCATCTGGCGAAGCGTGACGCGGGAAAGATTGTCCCCGACCTTGTGGCGGGCGTACCGGATTCGGGGATTGCCCACGCGATCGGCTATGCGAACGAATCGGGGATTCCGTTTGCGCGGCCGTTTGTCAAGTACACACCGACGTGGCCGCGTTCGTTCACCCCGACGCACCAGAGCAAGCGCGCGCTGATTGCCAAGATGAAACTGATTCCGATCCACGATCTGATTGACGGAAAGAAGCTGCTTCTCATCGACGACTCGATTGTGCGCGGCACACAGCTTCGTGAAACGACGGAATTCCTGTACACAAGCGGCGCGAAGGAAGTCCATATCCGGACGGGCTGTCCGCCGGTCATGTACGGCTGCCGCTATCTGAACTTCTCGCGTTCCAACTCGGAAATGGAACTGATTACGCGGCGCGTGATCCGCGAGCTGGAAGGCGGCGATCCGTCCGAGGAAGTTCTGCGCGAATATTCCGACCCGAACAGTGAAAAATACGCGGCGATGCTCGAAGCCATCCGTGAAAAACTGCACTTCACAAGTCTCCAGTACTGCCGTCTCGACGATATGCTGGATGCCATCGGACTCGATCCCGAGCAGGTCTGCACTTACTGCTGGAACGGCGAAGAGTAAACAGACGTCCATTGGACGATCAGAATAAGCATAGAAAAAAGCACCCGGTTGGTGCTTTTTTCTGTCTTTAATGAATTATTCAACGTCGAGGTTAACGATAAGGTAGCAGATGGACGCAAGGTCGTAACGGGTGAGGTTACGGTTGCTCTTGTAGGTCTTTTCGCTTACAAGACCGATTTCAAGTGCGTTTTCCTTTGCGGTGTCGTCATCGTCGAAATCTTCAAAGTCAACGTCGCCTTCGTCTTCAAGCACAGCGAGGTATGCGTTTACGATGTCGCATGCATCCTGTACCTTGCAGAGAACGGAGAGGTCTGCGTCACCGTCGATGATGCCGTTCTTTTCTGCCCATTCGATGCGTTCGTCCACGGTGTCGAGCTTTTCGTTGACGTCTGCCATTTCAGCGAGAGCCGCTGCGAGAGACTTAACGGAGATTTCCTTGGTGCCGCCGAATGCGTTCTTGTTGACATACTTGTTGTAGTAACCCATGATGCCTGCTTCGGTTACATATTCAACTGCGTTGAGGTAGTTGTCAGCAACATCACTGTAGGGAGACTTCCATTCAAAAGTAACCTTGATGTCAATGTCCTTGGTGATGCCGTTGGAGATCGTGTAGGACTTTACAGAACCCTTGGATACGCCATTGACTACAACATCCTTAACTCTGTAGTTGTCGCCTGCAGGGGTGAACTTGTAGGTTACAGTGTCGCCGTATGCTGCGGAGAACTTGGCTGCGTCTACAGCAGAACCATTTTTCTTCACGGTAATCTTACCGTTGCCGACAGCGGAAGATGTGAAGGTGTAATTTCTGAGGGAGCTTTCCTTAACGAACGATGCGCGTACAACAACGTCGCCCTTTACCGTAAGGGTGAAGGTAGGGCAGTAGCCGTAGCTTTCGCCGTTTACGGTAACATCATAGAGAACATAACCGCGATCGGGTTCAAAAGTGATGGTTCTGGTTTCGCCGTATTCTGCGGAATTGCTGCCGTTCATGGAATAGTCGCCGCCTCTGGAGCAGTATACGTCAATGTCGTATTCCCAGAGAGCACTGTACCACTTGTCGGGGAGATTGGAGAGCGGGAAAGAGCCGGCTCTGCCGCAGTTTTCGCAATACCAGTAAACCTTGGTATCATAACGGTAGAACTCAACATCATTCAGTTCACAGGTGAAGTACTTGTGGCTGAACATTCCGTTGAATTCTTCTTCGGGAGAAATCGTGAAGCCTTCATCAATGACATCGTCATAGCAGTTATGCTTCTTGCAGGTACAAACATTGCCGGTGTGAATGACAGTGCAGCCCTTGTAACCGCAGGTGTGACCTGTGGTGTGATAGTGATCCTTGAGGCCGCAGGTGTGGCTTACAATGCAGTCCTTGCCGCAGGTGTGGGGTAAGGTGCATACGTTGCAGTCACAGTTATCCTTTTTGTTGTAGTCGGTAACAACGTAAAGACCGCACTTGGTGCACTTACAATAAATGTTGCCGGACTTGATGTAGAAAGTTGCCTTGGTGTGACAGTCGTCACAATAATCCGCCCATGCCTTGGAGATTTCAGAGGAAGCATAGATGCGGTCACCCTGAATGTAGTCGTACAGAGGGAGGTTCTCGCAGTCGTCATCGTTTGCGTAGAGCCATTTCCAGTAGTCGAGAAGGCTTGCGAATTCGTCAACTGTGACGATGTCGTCCTTCTTGGGGTTGCTTGTATAGATGGGACCCGCCGAAGTTCCGATTGCAAGCGGGAGCATCATGAGCAGTGCCAGTGCGAGGGAGAGAAATTTTTTCATGAATTGTTCCTTCCTTTCTCGAAAGAAATATTTTTACAATTACAGTATAGCACACATGACAGCCGGAATTGTTAATGAACTTTGAACTTTTTCATTTATTTGCAAAATAAAATACAATAACAGCAGGCTGCTCTGCGGGTGCTTACTGAATAGACGTATGAGAAGGGGAAAAAGTTCCCGTTTTGAGAAAAATTTTTCAAAAAATTTTGCCCTCGGGGGAGTTGCAAAAAAATCCGCCATACGTTATAATTCTTTACAGTACAAAAAGGTTTTGGGAAGGGGTTCGGGGGAACCCTTTTCCTTAAAAAGGGTTCCCCCGAGAAAAAACACATTCAATGAAAAAAGTTCTTGTAGTGGACGGGCAGGGCGGAAAGATCGGGCGCGGACTGGTGTCGCAGCTTCTGAACTATCCGGAACTGCTGGAGGTGACGGCGGTCGGGACGAACAGCATGGCGACGGCGAACATGATAAAGGGCGGGGCTGTCCGTGCGGCGACGGGGGAGAACTCGATTGTCGTGATGGCGGCGCGGGCGGACATCATCGCGGGGCCGCTCGGGATCATCATCGCGGACGCGCTGCTTGGAGAGATCACACCGGCGGCGGCCTGCGCGGTATCGTCGAGCCCGGCGGTGCGGGTACTGATTCCGATGAACAAATGCGAAAACATCGTGGTCGGCGTACAGGAAATGCCGCTTTCGGCGATGGTCGACGCAGCGGTAAAGGAAATCGTGCGGATTGCGAAGGGGGACACTCCTTGACAAATGCGCGGTTTGTATGGTATAATATCCCCCGCAGGTGGGACTGCCGCGTGTCATGGTGCCGAAAGGTATTGGCATGAGGAAAGTCCGGGCATCGCAGGGCAGGATAACGGATAACGTCCGCCGAGGGGAACCTCCGGGAAAGTGCAACAGAAATAGACTACCAACGTATTGCAGAATACACGGTACAGATGGAAAGGCGAGGTAAAAGCTCACCGGCACGACAGGCGACTGTGTGCAAATGTAAACCCTATCCGATGCAACACCGTATGTGCGGGGTCCCTTGTGACCGTGCCGGCCCGGTATATCCGCACAGGTGGCTATAAGGTCTGCGGCAACGCCGATCACAGATAGATGGCAGTCACGCAGCAATGCGTACAGAACCCGGCTTACAAGCCTGCCGGAAAACGATCCTTGATTTATGGGTCGTTTTTTTGTTTGTCTTTTCTTGGGGAAACCTTTTTGAGGAAAAGGTTTCCCCAAACCCCTTCCAAAACCTTTTTAATCTGTTGTAGCCATTTGGTTATTGCAGATTTTTCTTTTTATAGGGGGATTTTCTTGGGTACCTGCGTAGCCATATAGTTGATCCCATCCGCTGACATGAGGTTGGTTTGAAATTCTACGAAAATTATAACGGGGAAGTCAGGCTCCGCCAAGACCCTGACTTCCCGCGCCGTATGGAGATACGTTGATGAGGTGCGTCACGATAGCATTCAGCTACATTTGGTCATCCCCCGCACTCCTTGGCTGACGCCGTTCGTGCTTTTCGAAGAAAACTGTATGTCAGCCGACCGAACGAACGCAAAGCGCGGACGGCGGGTGAGCCAAGACGCGCGGAAGCTTAATAAAATGTAGCTGAATTCTATAGTGGCGTACTAAATCATAGCTTCACTGCATGGCGTGGGAAATCAGGGTCTCGGCGGCCCCTGATTTCCATTTAACGATTTTCGTAGAGATTCAAACCAGCATCATGTCAGCGGATGGGATCACCCAAATGGCTACGCAGGCACCCATAAAAAATCCCCCCAAACCGAAAAACCTGCACATTCAAAATTTGATAGCAGTCCAAAGAGGTTTGGAGGGGAGTCTGAGGGGAACCTTTCCTCTGAAAAGGTTCCCCTCAGGAATCAAAGCAAAACAATATTTTATCAGCCGTTGTTGTCGGAATAGTTGGTGATGAGACGATCGAGCATCTTGACCAGGGCTTTTTCGGTGGTCGCGTACTTGCTTGCGAAGGTGTCCTTGTTCATGGCAGCGGAGTGGATCAGGCTCTGGAGGAAGGTGTTGAGCGGCTGGTGCCATGCGAGGGCGAAGGAGTTGGCGAGGCCGTCGTGGATGATGTCGATCATCTGGGCGGACTGGTTGTCACGGGTGTACTTGACCTTGAGGGAGTTTTCGTAGTAGAGCGGGAGAACGTTCTTGTGGGATTCGCGGGAGAGAACTTCGAGGCACGCGCTGACGAAGGAAAGGTTGGCTTCCGGCATGGTTACGGGGATCAGACCGATTTCGGAGGTATCATGCGCGGAGGTGATGTAGTTTTCCTGAAGTTCGTCGAGCTTCGGGTAGGGGACAACGCCGATTTCGTATTCTGCGGAACGGAGAACGTCGCTTTCAAGGGAACCGAGCTGCTGGTAGCCGACGATGAGAATTTTGCCTGCGGCGAAGTTGTTCATGAGTTCGGTCTGGTTATCCTGCCAGAGGGAGAGTGCGCCGGTACCCTGGCTGTTCCAGAGTTCGTAAATCTTGTCGCACATGAGGATGGTGCGTTCGTTGTTCATGGCGATGACCGGGTAACCTTCGTCATTGCGGGTTACATACTGTGCGCCGTTGGTGATGAGGAACGGGATGCAGGGACCCCAGTCCTGGAAGACGGAGAAGCCGAGCTGGTCGCCGACGTTTTTCTGACCGTTGCCGTCGAGGTCAACGTATGCACCGTCGACGAGTTCGGTCATCTTGTCCATCGTCCATTCGCCGTTGAGAACGATTTCGTACAGACCGTCGCCGTTGCCGTAGAGGTCGGTGTACAGGTTCTTGTTGTAAACGAGGCAGTGACCGGTGCGGAGCGTGTCGATGATGAAGTCGCCCGCCATCATGAAGGTCTGCCCCTGCTTGAATGCGATATCGTTCATGAAGTCGCCGTACCAGTAGGGCTGGGTGAAGTCAAAATATTCGCCCTTGTCTGCGGAATGGAACATCCCTTCAACGGTCAGACCGGTGAGACCGTAAAGGTCGTTGATGATGAGGTCGTAGCTGTCTGCGCCTGCCATGATGTAGGTACGGACATCGTTCTGGACACCGGCATAATTGTGGTCTACCTGCGTGAATTCCATATTGATGTTCAGAAGTTCGGAAACAGCTGCATTTCTCTGGATCGCAGCGTCGCCTGCCGCTTCCCCGGTGAGTTCTTCGGGACCTTCAATGAGGAAGTTGGAGGAAACGAGGGTGCCGGATGCGTTGTTGATACTGGTGTAGACGCGGAAGCTCTGGCCGTTGTAGTCGAAATCCGCAAACGGGTCGGGAGCTTCGGTTTCCGCTTCGGTTTCTTCAACTTCAGCGGTGGGGTTGGAGATATCGGCGGGGGTGTCGGTTTCTTCGGTGCTTGCACAGCCGACGATACTGCCGCTGCACATAATGGCGGCGAGCAGAACAAGGAATAAACGTTTTACGTTGTTCATGGAAAACCTCCTGTTATTGGGGATTCGGATTGAAGTTATTTCCATTATAATAGATTTTGTATAGATTGTCAAGAAATGCGGGGATTGTTAATAGGGTTTAATATTGTGCTCTGCGGAAGCACAAAGAAAAAAAGACCCTTGACGGAGTCTGTGGAATATGGTAGAATACCGTTTACGATTTTTTCGGTTGTTGTGGGGATATTCACCATCATCGGTGCGGTCGCTGCAACGATGTCGCTGATTTACTATATCTGCGACAGAAACGACAGAAAAAAGAAGTGAGCCGTTTGCTGGCACAGATGACTCACTGTTTTGTGAAGCACAGCTTCACGACTCACGTGTAATTGTATGATGCGGCAACCGTCCGGTTTTCCACATTTTTATTATAGCAGAAACGGTGCGGAAAGTCAAGGGAGGCGGAGATATTCACAAAAATTCCGTTGCAATTTCATGAAGTATCTGCTATAATACACCTGTATCTCTTTTTTACAGGTGACAGAAGGACACACGGATGGACGAGAGGGAATTTAAAATACAGTTTACGCGGAAGGCACTGGCTCTGCTGATCGTGCCGCTCATTATTGAACAGGTTCTCGGGATTCTTATGGGAATCGTTGATACGATGATGGTTTCCGGGCTTGGGGATGCGGCGGTGTCGGGCGTATCGCTGGTCGATATGCTGTGTGCGCTGTTTATCAATATGTTCAGTGCGCTGGCGACGGGCGGCGCGGTGGTTGCCAGCCGTGCGATCGGTGCAGGCGATCCCGCGAAGGCAAAACGGAGTGCGTTCGGGCTGATGCTGATTTCGTTTACGGCATCGCTGTTCATCATGCTTGTGGTCTACGCGGGGGATGTGCGGCTGATCCGGCTGCTTTACGGAGAGCTGGAACCGGACGTGGCATCGGCGGCGCGGACATATATGCTGGTATCGGCGGTTTCGTTTCCGTTTATTGCCCTGTACAACGGGGCGGCGGCGTTGTTCTTCTCGATGGGCAACTCGAAGATTTCCATGCTCTGCTCGATGTTTGTGAACGTGCTGAATGTTGCGGGCAATGCGCTGTGCATTTATGTTCTGCATCTCGGCGTATTCGGAGCGGCTCTGGCGACCGTGGTCGGACGGATTGCGGCGTGTGTATTTCTGATGATCCGGCTCGGCGACCGGCGGCTTCCGATCCATCTGGATTACCGGCAGATTCTCCGTGACCGCGGACGTGGTCATGCGGACGGTGTTCTGATGAAGAACATTCTGGCGGTCGGGATTCCCGGTTCTCTGGAAAGCGGGACGTTCCAGCTCGGACGTGTGCTGGTTCTGGGGATCATTTCGTCCTGCGGGACGGTGCAGATTGCGGCGAACGCGGTGGCGAACAACATCGACTCGTTCGGCGTGATGCCGGGATTTGCGTTCAGTCTGGCGATCGTGACGGTGGTCGGACAGTGTGTCGGTGCGGGCGATCTCCGTGCGGCGCGGTTTTATGCCTATAAAATTATGAAATACTGTTATGTTTCTCTGCTGGCGGTGAACATCGGAATCTTTGCGATGCTGACGTTCATTCTGGGCTTCTACTCCGTTTCTCCGGAAGCGGCGGAGCTGGCGCGGACTCTGATCTGGATTCACAACGGGTTTGCGGTTCTTCTGTGGACGCCGGCGTTTGTTCTGCCGAACGCGATGAAGGCGACGGGAGACGCGAAGTACGTCATGGTGGTTTCGATGGCGTCGATGTTTCTTTTCCGGGTGCTGCTGTCGTCGGTTCTCGGTATGGGGGCGGTCGGCGTATGGTGTGCGATGGTGGTGGACTGGGTCTGCCGGATCGTGTGCTTCGGAATCCGCTGGAAGAAGACGGTATGCAGAGAATGACATTCCTCTGACAAATTTTTTAATCTGAAAGGATTTACCAATATGAAGGCTTACGGCAAGAAAGTCTGGCTCATTCCGGACACCTATCTGAACTCCGTTTCCATGAACGCGAGCATCTCCCACGAAGCGATCTGCGTTATCAACACTTCCGACGTAGACGCGGACATCAAGCTCACCCTCTTCTTCGAAGACCGTGACGCGCGCACCGACTTCTCCTCCCAGTGCCCCGCTATGCGTACCCATCACATCCGTATGGACAAGCTCCGCAACGCGAACGGCGAACCGATCCCGCGCGACACCCCCTACGCGGTTCTCGTGGAATCCAACACCCCCATCGTATGCCAGTACTCCCGTCTTGACACCAGTGCTCCCGAAATGGCACTCATGACGACCATCGCGTACGCTGTGGAAGAATAATGTTTTTTCGCGGGGAACCTTTTTTGAGGAAAAAGGTTCCCCGCACCCCTCCAAAAACCTTTTTAAAAAAGAATATATCATTATTATATATAGACAGGTGTTTACTATGGCTTACAATATTCCGATGAATTTTGATCTTGCCGGAAAGACGGCAGTTGTGACCGGCGGCGGCGGTGTGCTTTGCTCCGGTTTCTCGAAGACTCTGGCGGCAGCCGGTGCGAAGGTTGTGGTTTGTGACCTTCGTCTGGAAGCGGCGGAAAAGGTAGCGGCGGATATCCGTGAAAACGGCGGTGACGCGATTGCGGTGGAAATGAACGTACTGGACAAGGCGTCTGTGGAAGCGGCAAAGGCGGTTATTGATGAGAAGTACGGGTATGTTCACATTCTCGTGAACGGTGCGGGCGGCAACAATCCGAAGGGCTCGACCTCCCGTGACAATCTGACTCCCGAAGAAGTGGCGGAACTCGACGAAAAGGGTGTGATCGAAGGCATCAAGACGTTCTTTGATCTCGATCCCGAAGGAATTTCGTTTGTGTTCAATCTCAATTTCCTCGGTACGCTGATCCCGACGCAGGTATTTGCGCGCGATATGGCGAGAGAGGGCGGCACGATCATCAACGTATCTTCCATGAATGCGTTCCGTCCGCTGACCCGTATTCCGGCGTACTCCGGTGCGAAGGCGGCGGTTTCCAACTTTACGCAGTGGCTGGCGGTTCATTTTGCTCCGGTCGGCATCCGCGTCAACGCGATTGCGCCCGGGTTCTTCCTGACCGAACAGAACCGTACTCTGCTGACCAATCCCGATGGTTCTCTGACCGCGCGTGCGGACAAGATCATCACCCATACGCCCATGAACCGCTTCGGTGTTCCGGCCGACCTCGACGGCACGCTGCTGTGGCTGGCGGATGACAAGTTCTCCGCGTTCGTGGACGGCGTGGTTGTTCCGGTAGACGGTGGTTTTGCCGCGTACTCCGGCGTATAATTTTCCCGGCAAGGTGTTGTTTATTATGAATCTGAAGAAATCCCTGAAAATGCTCGGTGCGGGCGCGGTTCTGCTGGCGATGCTGGCATCCTGCGGCGGTCCGGAACTGATCGGACTGATTCCGGTGTATAACGGACCGGAAGTGACGAGCACTACGCATGAATTTAATAATGAAGATTTTCTTGTGATCGCAAGCTACGCGGATGGTACCGACAAGGAACTGGACGCAGATGATTTTGAAGTAGTTGTCGAAGGCATGGACGCGGGGTACTATATTCTGAACGTCATTTATGATGGGATGGAAAATGAGTGCTATGTGGAAATGAACCTTCCGATTTATCCGAGCGATCAGACTCCGTAAATGGGAAAACGAAGGGCGTACCGGTATGGTGCGCCCTTTAAAACATGGTGGAAAGAGGTGGAAGAGAGAAAAGAAGAAAAAAATCGAAAAAAGTTGAAAAAAGCTAAAAAAGATTTCGAAAAGGCCTTGACAAGCGGTGTAAGAAGTGATATAATAACGGGGCTGTCAACGAGACGGCATCACGAAGGCTCCAAGCCAAGCGGCTGAAAAAAGTTTTTTAAAAAAACTTTGCAAAACCCCTTGACAAACGGAACCGGATGTGATATAATAAACAAGTCGCCGACAGAAAGGCGACGATCACAAAAGAAGCAAGTCTGAGAGCGGATGAGGAACAACCTCAAACCTCTACAAAGAGCGAACGAAAAAAAGTTTAAAAAACTTTTGAAAAACTTCTTGACAAAGGCGAGCGGATGTGATATAATAAAAAAGTCGCCGGAACAACGGCGGCGATCAAAAAAAGATCGCTCATTGAAAATTGAACAACAATGTACTAAGAAAGACTCCGAAAATTCTTTTGAATTTACAAAAGCTCTTAAATAGTAATTAGAGCAA